>CAZTCK010000012.1:0-15561 GCA_964612625.1 uncultured archaeon
ATTAGGTGACGGAACAAGGACGCTTTACGTCTCAGAAGCCAACACAACCGACCCCGCGGATGCCGATTGGATAGCAAAGAACGATTACTTCATTGTGGAAAGCGGTGAGAAATCTTACATCGTCAAGTACACGGGTTACGACGACGACGACAAGGTCCTTTCATTCCAAGACCTTGGGAGCGGTACGAACTATGAGGTTTCCTATACAGGTACCAACCCGTACGACGGAATCTTGATAATCGGAGCCTCGCAGTTCGACCTGAAGTACAACTCGACTTCCCACAAGATAGCAGTTGACCTCAACGATGACGGCTCCATAGACGCGACCGACACAGCGTATCTTCACACGAAGGACAACGCGAAGATTGATCTTTCCGATGTAGGTTCCGAGCATGGAAACGTGACGTTCACGGAGAACAAGCTGTACCCCATAGGTGACTACGAACCTGTGGACCAGAGCATCAAGTTCGTTGCATCTTGGGACTCGTCCGCACAGGAAATAAGCGGTATAACGATAACTGCAGGAACGACTTACGGAGGTCAGGTTGGTAGCGAGAAACTCTACCACTATCTGACACCGTACGGAACGTACATTGTGAGAGACACCGATGCCGACAGCGTGAGCATCTACTACCCGGGTGAGAGACCTGCCTACGTAAACGTTGCCGTCGGTAGTGACCCTGTCTTCACGGTTTCTGGAGCCACTGCTGGCGGAACCTACAACGAGGCTGTTCCGGTTACGAACCCGGTAGCGAAGTTCGCAAGCGAAATCACCACGGACTCCACACTGGACAAGAACCTTATCCTTGTGGGTGGTCCGTGCGCAAACAGCATAGTGAAGACTCTGCTCGACGAGGCATGGAACACAACAGATTCCTGCAACTACTGGCTTAACGAACACGAAACCCTCAAGAACGAAGGAAACGGACTGATAAAGATAGTTGAGGACGTGTTCGGTTCAGGCAAGAAAGCCCTTATAGTTGCAGGAACGACAGCACAGGACACGAGAGACCTGATAGCCAACAAGGTTATCAAACCGTCAGTGTACACAGCGCTTGAGGGCGACGAGTACATAGGAGCTGTTGCCTAAACCACCGGTTGAAAAACCCAAAAAACCCCCTCTTTTTCTTTTATTTTAACCCTTTACAGACGCAGGTCTGCATGTCGCAAAGGGTTAATCGAAACGGGAAAAGGGAATGACGCAGGTCTGCATGTCGCAAAGGGTTGTTCCTCTGGAATGCGGATTTAATTGTTCAAAAGCGCTAAACGAAAAGATATCAGTGGTATGTTTCGGACGGCAGCGGGCTTATTTTTGAACCGTTCATTATAGAATAAATTTCATTTCCGGTTTTCTGTATCATGAACCAGTCCATGGGTCTCTTGAATAGGGACTTGAAAATAGCAAGCGCTACCGAAAAGGAAACGGCAATCCCTACAGTGAAGGAGGAAATGAGAAGTTTGGGGAACATTCGAAGTCTTCCGTTTTTCTTGAGCGCAACGAGACTCGCTGCTATAAACCCTGATGTGAGCAGAAGATTCCTTCCGAGAGACTTCGAGAATTCAACAAGGTCTATGGGACCGGGCGCGTTGGTTATAAATGATATCGTTCCGGAAACGAAAAGCAACGCCAGAAGCGGGGCCGAAAGATAACCCAGAAGGACGAAGGAAAGCATAACCCTCTGTTTGTTGTTGAAGTGTTTTCCAAAGAGTATCTGTTTCCTGTGGTCTATGAATGCGCGTATTGTTCCGTAAGCCCAGCGCATCTGCTGGCGTTTGAAACCCCTGAAGGTGAACGGGCTTTCTCCTGGCGTTACAAGGTCCTGAAGATATGCTATTTTATATCCCATTTCCATAATCCTTATGGAGAATTCCGTGTCTTCGGTAAAACTTCCGTTCTGCCATCCCCCGAGCTTCAGAAGTATGTCTTTTCTGACGGCCTCCGCAGAACCGCATATGAAGGAAATGCCAAACCTGTTTATAAGGGGCAGCGTCAGATGGTGATATACTATAAGTATGGAAGAATAAAGACGGGAGACCATGTTCTGGTTCGCATTTGTGAATTCCCATCTGGACTGGACAGCAGCTATTTTTCTGTCTTCCCTGAAGGGTTTCACTATCTTTTTCAGAAAGTCTTTTGAGGGTATGAAGTCCGAATCGAATATCACAATGATTTCCCCCTTCGAATGCTTCAGCATGTTGTTCAGATTCCCTGCCTTGAAACCTTCATTAGTGGGTCTTCTTATAACCCTCACGCTATCCCTGTGTTTCTCGGCAAAATCATCAATCATTTTCATGACGTTCTCGTCGTTGCTGTCGTCCCCTATGAGAATCTCGAATTTGTTTTTGGGGTAGTCAAATTCCAGACATCTCTCAGCACATCTTATGGCCACGGGCTCGTTATACGTGGGTATCTGAATTGTAACGAAGGGGAGGTTTTTGTCCGGTATTTCCTTCTCGCCACACCCCTTTTTAGGTTTTGATAATATTCCGTTTATCGCAAGCACGTAAAAAAGTATGGAAAAAAGCGTTACGGCCATCAAAACCATGTCAAATATCATGGTGCTTGACTGGTAGAGAGGAGGTTTTATGAAATTGTCAATTATGCGCGACATCTCTGTGGAGTTCATGTAAAAAATCTCCATTATACCTTCCATGAACATCCCTCACTTCACAAAGCTCCTCCTTCCTCCAAAGGCATAGCTGACCGCTCCCATTATAATCATCATGTTCACTATAATGGTGTAGGGGAAATAAAAGAACACGCCCAGCCATTTCCTTATTCCCCTGCCCTCCCTGAAAGTTTTGAACGAGAGTGTTATCATGAAAAGGGTGAGGACTGCTGAAAGTATACCGAATATCGACGTTAGGGAGACTCCCCACTCCGGTATTTTGTAAAGGGCGTAGAACGGGCCTATGAGGTTGAACCATCTGAAAAGGTAAAATGAAAGTTCCAATAACGTGGCCGAATTATAGGGAATCCAGTAGAATATCTGGTAAATTATGAGAGGTATGGCAAGAAAGGAGTATACAAACCAGAAGAACTGCATAAAAACAAGCAGCATCATGGCTATTCCGTATCTGGGAGTAAACATATCCCTGTGTCCGATAATGGTCTGGAGAGAGCCCTTCCACCATCTTATCCTCTGTCTGAAAAGGGAGATAAGGTCTCCGGGGACACGGGTCCTCCCTACGGCGTGCCTTGTGCTCACAGTCCTGTAACCAAGCCTTTTTATACGTACCATTGTTTCAAAGTCCTCTGTTTCGGAATCCTTGGTGAACCCGCCCGCTTTCATGAGCACGTCTTTTCTGAATGAGGAAACCGCGCCCCAGAACCAGAAGGATGTCCCGAAAACATTAGAAAAGCTGTCCATGAGCAGCGAATTGTAGAGGTATTCGATTGACTGGAAGGCTGTGAGGAAAGAATTCTCGTTTGCGACTTTAGCGGCACCGCTTACTGCCCCCACATTTTTGTCCGAGAACGGCTTTACTATGTTCTTTATGAAGTCTCTTTCTATCATAACGTCAGAGTCTATCGTTATCACAATGTTGTTGGCGGCTTTTGAGACGCCGAGGTTCAGCGCATCCACCTTGCCTCTGTGCTCCTGTCTTATCACGTGAACGTTACCGAAACTTTCCGCTACTTGCGCTGTTCTGTCCGTGGAACCATCATCAACGACTATGACCTCTTTTTTGTCTTCGGGATAGTCTGCATTTTCTATTGCCTCCAGACAGGCCGCGATATTGTCCTCTCCGTTATAAACCGGTACGATTATGCTCACTTCGGGCTCGTACTCCGAATTCCACATCTTTTTCTTCAGACCTGAAATTAGTGTTATTACGAGCATGAGACCAAGAACTATGAAAAGCGAGAGAAAAACTATGCCTGAAAATATCATAACAGGGTCTTCCATGAGTATTATTTGGTGTGCATGATTTAAATTTCGTCCATCTCGGTAACTTCATTTATCAAGACGGTCGCATATGAGCCTTTCGGTATTTCAAACTTCAGGGTACATTTTATTTTCCCTTCATTCAGTTCGTCCTCACCGAATTCCCATTCCATTCCTTTCGGTTTCACTATTCTTTCCCTCTCACTTCCCTCGCTGGAAAGCTCCGGCATTGACCTTATTTGGAAGTTTTCCGGTGACACACCCTCTCTTTTCAAAATCTCCCGTATTTTCTCCCTGTCTTTATACTTTTCTATATCCGTCCGGAACCCTATCATTGGGATTCGTTTTTCCTTTGATATCCTCGCAATTTCATTCCACAGATACGCCTGATATGCGTGGACGAACATCCTTCGGAGTTTTTTCGGAAGTTTCCTGAGCGCCCCTGCGTAATCATTTGGATTCGAAATTAGATGATTGAGCATGGCCTTTTCGTAACGTAAATGTTTCGGGCACGCTTTCAGAGCGGAGATGAAATCTCTCTGAACAAGTTCCCTGAACTTTCTCGCTTCCTCGTTTCTCTCCCCTGCGCCTGCCAGATAAATCCACACCGCTTCCTTCAGGTTGTTTTTCAATATCGCTTTCCCGACGAGATGGGTGTTTCCGCGAAAACCGAACCTCTGCTCGCCAAAGTAATTCACAAATCCTTCCCTCTTTATTCTTTCCAGGTTTTTCTCTATCTTGTCCTTTTCATCCTTCCCAATATCCCTTATCACTATTTCGAATTGATTCGCCTTTAAGTCCCCGAGGTTTATGCGTTCCTTTCGTATCTCGAAATCGGAAAGTTCCATATCCTTTATTTTCAGGGCTTTCAGCTTTTCAACCGGAACGTTCCAGACCGAAATTCTTTGATATGCGACCGCGCGTTTGTCCTTCACCCCCGCATAACCGAACCTTTTGATCGAAACCCCGAGTTTTTTCGCTATCGCCCTCAACGCCTGAAACAAATCCCAGTTTTTCCTTTTTAGCGTGAACCACACATAATACCCCCTTCCTTCGTCCTCCCCCGTTTCCTTTTCGAATATTTCCCTTACAATGAAATCCTCCGGTTTTCGCTTTATCTCCGGCATAAGAAGTTTTTATATTGGTGTTTTTAATTTAAGTTATGGGGCGCGAAGAATTCAGAAAGAGACTGAAAAAACTTCTGGAAAAGCACAGGGGTGTGATTTCGAACCCGAAGAGGGAGAAGCTCATAAGGGAATCGGTCAAGCGAAAGGAAGCGATAGTTTCGGAGAGCGGAGCGCTCGCCACGTGGACCCCACCGGAATCCACGGGAAGGAGCCCGAAAGACACATACGTAGTGAGGACGAAGCAAAACGAGGGGGAAATAGACTGGTCCTCGCCTGCCAACAATCCTCTCGACCCGGAAACATTCGAAATGATCCTTGAAGACGCCCTGCAAACGCTTGAAAAGAAGGAAAGGATTTATGTAACGAACCGCGTTCTCGGGGCGGATGTCTCGTATGCTTTGCGCGTGATGACGGTTACGGATTACGCTCTGACCTCGTTATTCACGTATAATATGTTCAGACCCCTTCCAAAAGATATTGAAAAAAGCGTTTTCTCTGACAGAGAATTTGTTTTGCTCGCTCTGCCTTATGACAAGCTTGATCCTGAAAGATACGAAGGGAGACTGAGGAAAACGAACGGGAAGACTTCGAATATGGCGATAGTCATGGATTTTGACAACAGGATAGGGGTGGTTTACGGGTCGGCTTACTGCGGAAGCGTTAAAAAACTGATGTTCACCGTCATGAATTACCTCCTCCCGGAAAAAGGGATTCTCCCTCTCCACTGCTCGGCGAACGAAGGCGAAAAGGGAGATGTCGCCTTGTTCCTCGGACTTTCCGGGACCGGAAAAACCACGCTGTCAGCCGATCCTTCGCGTGCGCTCTACGGGGATGACGAACACGGGTGGAGCGAGAAGGGGATAGCGAACTTCGAATACGGATGTTATGCGAAGCTCATAAACCTCGACCCGGAAAAAGAGCCGGAAATATACAACGCTATCATGCATAAGGATTCGTATGAAAGACACGGCGTGATAGTGGAAAACGCGATGGTTTACCCGAACGGAAGATTCGATTTCTTCGATGACCGGTTCACCCCGAATTCAAGAGGTTCCTATCCCCTCTCCTATTTAACGAATGTGAAACCATCATCCATGGGCGGGCATCCAAAGACCATAATTTTCCTTACAGCGGATGCAAACGGCGTTCTCCCCCCGGTAGCGAAGCTTTCGGAGGAACAGGCGATGCTCTGGTTTTTAATGGGCTACACGAGCAAACTTGCGGGAACGGAGACCGGAATTATAGAACCCAAAACCACATTCTCACGCTTTTTCGGGGAGCCGTTTATGCCAAGAAATCCGGACGTTTATGCGAAAATGCTGGGAGAAAAAATGAGAAGATACGGAACCAGAGTTTACCTCGTCAACACCGGCTGGGTCGGCGGACCGTATGGGGTTGGGAAGAGAATAGACCTTTCACTCACAAGAAGGATTGTCCACGCGGCGTTGAACGGGGAACTGGAAAACGTGGAATACGAGGAGAACAGGATATTCCACCTTTTCGTCCCGAAAACATGCCCGGGTGTTCCGGACAAAATCCTGAACCCCAGGAACATGTGGAAGGATAAAAAGGCATATGACGAACGGGCGAGAAAACTCGCGAAAGAATTCGCGGAGTATTTCGACAAAGTCTACGGGGATAAGGGAATAGACAAATCGATTGAGAGGCAATGCCCCGGGAAATAATCCGTAAGTTATACAAATCCCAGGGTTTCCGCTATCAAACCGAGTTCCGGCCCGCTTGTCTGTTCGCCGGCGAGAAACCCGTTTGAATTCACGATCAGGCCTGATTTAACCCATGGGTTTCCGAAATTCACTGACCCGGGGGAAACCACAACATCAAGAATTCGCCCTATAAGTTTTTTCTCCTTTTCATTCGCTTCCTTGTGAACCAGACACCCTTTCGAATTGCACACGCCCAGTGACCCGACAAGGTCCATACCACCTATCGTCCCCACCCTTGTTTCCACACCAAGGAAATCGCGGATGTCTTTCCTGAATTTTTCAAGTTCCCTTGAGACTATGCACCCGCTGTCGTTCGCAAGTATCAGATTTCCAAGGGCAGTATGCTTTGTCTCCAAGACGAGAACGTCGAAATTCCTCTGCATCTCCTCGATTTCTTCGCTGTATATCCTGTCCGAGATGACGATGCCCTGCGAATTCCCTGCTGTGAAAATCCCTATTAATCCTGTTCCCAGCACGCTTGTCTGGTAAACCGGAACCTTCAGCACGCTCTTTATTAACTTCACGTCCTTCTTTCGAACGAATCTGTTAACGAGACAGAACTTGTCAGTCGCAAAAGCAAACAACCCGATATTCGGGTCCTTCTGAAAATCGAGTTTCGCAAACTTCATATAATTATTATGAAAACCCGTATATTAATTTCGAGAACTTACTTTTTCCTTTTATTCCCGCTTTCTTTCTTCACTTCTGGTTTTCCCGGGCCCTTCTTTTCCCCGCTCCTCGTTTCTTTTTCCTTTCCTTCTGCCTCCACATCTTCCGTTTTTTCTTCCTTCGCCTTCTTTTCCTCTTTTTTGCCGGTCAGCTTTTCTTTGAGACCTGCTATGCCCTTTTTCTTCTCCTCCGGCCTCGTGATAACTTCACCGGGAAGTTTGACTTCAACCCTTTCCAAATCGCCTTTCACCTCGACCTTTATGCTTTTGGGTGGTTTCTGGAAGCCGTGAGAAAAAACGAGTTCGTTAACCCCCTTCGATATCTTTATATCCTTCGCTTTCGTATGTTCCCTGACAAAATCCCTGATATCTCTTATGGCGCGGTTGCTCCTCTTTGACCTCGGCTCACCAAGCCAGCCCCTTCTGAGGGAGATGGTGTAGATTCTCTCGATTTCTGCCATTCAACCCACCTAAACCTTGAGCTTCGCTCCTCTCCTCCACTCCCTCGTGCGAACGCGGATTCTCCTTGTCCTTGCCCTCTTCAGGCCAAATTTCCTTATGTCCGCCCAGCGGGGAGCAGACCTGCGTTTACCCTTGGCTGCGAGCCTTACTTTTCTTCCTGCGGGTTTGTTTCTTCCCATATTCAACCTCATTTTTTGTTTATTCTAAACTCCCTTTTGTCGGAAAGCAGTCTGAGGATTTCCTTCATCTGTCCGTCTGTAACCACATCCTTCAGTCTGCCTGACTGGTAAATCTGGAGAAGATAAAGTTCTGCCTGCGAGGCGAGGTCAGGGTTTGCAAACCTCACCCGTCCAAGGCGTTCATACGCCTCCTTCGAGAGTATTTTCCCCAGAATTTTTCTCTTCATCTCTTCCATCTGCTGCATTTGTTGTATCTGCTGCAGTTGGTTCGCGTCTATGTACTCAACCACGCTGTCCACCCTTTATCGATTTTGCAATTTCCTTAAGGAGAGATTTTCCCTTCGCTGTGATTGTTCTTCCTCTTCCCTTCTCTGTTCTAACCAGACCGCTTTTCTCCAGCTGCTGAAGGATTTTGCGGATTACAGCGCCTGAAGCGGGATATTTGTGCTCTGGTTTGTGTCCCCTCCTTTTCCTTCCGCCGTAAATCCTTCTCATCCTTGATACGCCTACGGATTCTCCCAAAGAGAGCTTACGGAGGATGGAGGCCGAGCGTATGTACCACCAGTCCTTCTGAACAGGTGGCCTTTCCTTGCATACGCCTGTCTTGACGAACTTCGCCCATTCAGGCGGTTTCATATCCTCCAGCTTCTTCAGCTCTTTTGAAACAGCTTCTATGAGTTTGTCAGCTTCCACTTCTTTTATCATATTGATGCACTGATATAGTTCTATAGGTAATATTTATATTGATTTGCCTTTTTTAAGTTTTAAAAAATATTCTAAATATGCCTGCGGAGTGGGAAAGGAACCCAGACACGATAGCAGAAAGGTTCAAAAAGGACGAGATTCCCGGCTTTCTGAGAAAGGAATTCTTCGCGAAAGAAAACGAGTGGGTTGTGGTGGAGAAGAACGGGGAAATATACAGGGAGAGGGGACCGGGGAAATTCTCCATAACAGGGTTTTCGGGAGGCGTTACATCAATCCTCTTGCTGGACAAAGGAGAGAAGACCATTGAAAGAGAAGTGAAAAACGTGTGGCTTTCGGACGGAAAGAAGATCGATATAACATTCACCCTGAGATTCAGGGTTTTCCACTCTGACCATTTCTCCAAGAGACTTATGGGAGAGAGGAAAAAGTTCACAACAACTGACGTATGGGATGAAACCCTCTCGAAGGTCCTGTGCAAAAAAATTCTGCCGGATATCGAGAATAAGAGAGCCGGTGATTTCCTGAGGGACGATTTCAGGGAAGATTTAAAGAAGAGTGTGGAGGGGTATATAAAAAAGTCGTTCAGGGACTGGGGCATTCTCCTCTTGTCCATTTCTGTGGATTTCAGAATCCCTGAAGATGCGAAAGAAACAGAGGGGATGGGGGAGGAGAGAAAAACGGGAGAGGAGAAAACAGAGGAGGTAAAGGAGGAGAAAGCCAGCAGCGAAACAGAGGAGGAGAAAAAATTAAGGGAAGAGCTTGAAGAACTGAGCAAAGCAAAGGAAATAGCAGAGAAAAAATTCTACAAGAAAGAGCTTTCGGAAGAGGCATTCCAGAGGATGATGGAGGATTTCGAGAAGAGGATCATAGAGATAGAAACCAAACTGAAGGAAAAGAAAGGAGACTAGTCAATAGTTTCTATTGTGAGTGCCATGAACGCCAGAACAAAACCCAGTGCTATTGAGAGTATGAAATTGAAGGAAGATATTTCCGGTTCCAGTATAAGCTCAGATGCGTTGTAAATGACAAGTGTGGCTGCCAGACCAAACAGAGGGAGAGATACGATTCTTGATGTTTTTTTCTCGCTCATGCTCATATTTCTCCCGAGCCATGCAACAGTTCCGGAAATCCAGAAAAAATATACCGAGGAAACGAGGAATGCTGCCACCGCTTCGAATAGGCCCACATTCGCGAATTCAACGACCGAGTTATATCCCCTGTATATCGCAAGAACAGTGACAACAATCGCGACTATGTACATGAAGAAGGCAAGTCTGCGCCCGGTGAACGATTCCTTCAATTCGTTAAGCGCTCCTGATATGTAGTCCTCTAACCTGAATCCCCGTATGAACAGATACGCCCCCACCACTCCCACTATTATCCTCCAGCCGGTATCACCAAACGCAGCATAAAGGAGAAGGGCGATCGCAGGCAGACCAAAAACGAGTCTTGCAAACTTCGGGTTTTCAAGGGTTTCCTTTATGAAATCCTTTATCTTGTAATATCCTGATTCGAGCCTTTCGGACTGTCTGACCACGATTTTTCTAACCGAAAGTATGGGTATGTAGGACTGAATTATCGGAATGACATGCTCATCATCCATCCCGTCCGTCACCAGAACGACGAAATCATTCTTTCTTTTTTTCATTACGTATTCAAGCTGTTTTGATATTTCCCTGTCCGCATCTATTCCTCTGTTTTTGTGACCTGTGAGGACCGCGATTTCGCAGGAGTATTTGTTTTTCAACTCTTCGAAAACCTTCACCGCTCCGAATATCGCATTGCTGTCGCTGTCCTCCGGGTCTTTCAGGGCGAGCTTCGTCCCAACTTCCAGAACCTTTTCCTTTCCCATTATCGGGCCTTTCACGCCCAGTTTCTGGCCTACATCATCGTCCCTATCCACGCTCATAACCAGTATCCTGTCCTTTGCCATACAACCACTCTAATTAATTAATAATTTGATTTTTAAAGAATTGTTCGAATTAAATGAATAATGAAAGCAGAAATCGGAGTAATAGGGGGGACAGGGGTTTACTCTGAGGACATGCTGGAAGATACGAAGGTAATGCACATCAAAACGCCTTACGGAAAACCGTCGAGCGAGATAAGGGTCGGTTCTTTCAAGGGGAGGAGAGTCGCGTTTCTGTTCAGGCATGGCCCATCGCATTCCATACCTCCACATAAGGTGAACTCGCTCGCGAACATATACGCCCTGAAAAAGCTCGGTGTTGAAAGGATTATAGGAATCGCTGCGGTGGGGTCGTTAAGAGAGAACATAAAACCGGGGGATATTGTTATTCCGGATCAGTTTATAGACTTCACGAAGTCGCGAAAGTTAACGTTTTATGACGGACCAAAGGTCGCTCATATTTCGATGGCCGATCCGTTTTGCATGGAAATGCGGGAACCTGCAAAAGAAACCCTCAGCAAACTCGGGATACGGTTCCACGAAAAAGGGACATATGTATGCATTGAAGGCCCGAGGTTCTCAACGCGCGCGGAATCAAACCTCTGGCGAATGATAAAGGCGGACATCATAGGGATGACGCTCGTCCCGGAGGTCACGCTGGCAAGGGAGAAGGAGATGTGCTACCTTTCGATTACCAGCGTGACTGATTACGACTGCTGGCGGACGAATGAATCAGTCTCCGCAGAAGACGTTATTCAGACCATGAAGAAAAATACAGAAAACATAAAGAAAATCCTCGCAGACCTCATTCCAGGAATACCGAAAGAAAGGAAATGCGAATGTTCGAGGGCGCTTGAAAACGCGTTCATATGATTTTTTCGATTATTATGGCAGGGCATATTTTCGTTACCCCGTCAAGCTTTTCAAGTTTCTTCACAAATTCTGCGAGTTCATTCGAGTTTCTGAACCAGCATTCGAGAAGTATCATGTGATCCCCGCTTGAGGAGCAAAGCCCCCTTATTTCTTCCATGAGTTTGAGTTTTCCGATAACCGGAATGTAATGTTCGGGTTTTGTATCCACCCCTATTAACGCGTTAATTTCAAACCCCATCTTTTTCGGGTCCACTTCTATAGTGTATCCCTTTATCACACCGTCCTCCTCGAGCTTCCTTATCCTCTTTCTTATCGCTGTCTCGCTCACCCCGAAGTGCTTCGCGAGCTTGACGTACGGAATCCTCGCGTTTTTCCGGAGGATTTCAACGAGCTCTAAGTTTGAAATTCGAACCATAATATTTATATATTCGAACATCTTTATATAATTATCGGAACTTAAGGTTGGAAGATGGCGAAAATCAAGGTTTACTCAACACCCGCATGCCCGTACTGCGAGATGACGAAGGATTTCCTTCGTTCAAGGGGGACAGAATTCGAGGATATCGATGTGTCGAAAGACCCGGAGAAGGCGAGAGAGATGATAAGCAAAACCGGATTCACGGGCGTGCCGCAGATAGAGATAAACGGAAAGATGATAATCGGCTTCGATGTTGAGGCGATTGAAGATGAAATAAAAAACATAATGAGGTGATTTGAATGGAAAGAATGCCTTTGCTTGGAGAGAAAGTTCCTGATTTCGAGGCACAGACAACGAAGGGAAAAATAAAGTTTCCTCAAGATTACAAAGGTAAATGGGTTGTCCTGTTTTCTCATCCCGCGGACTTCACACCCGTTTGCACAAGCGAATTTGTGGCGTTTCAGAAAAGATTTGACGAATTCAAAAAGATAAACACAGAATTGATAGGACTCAGCATAGATCAGGTCTTCAGCCATATAAAGTGGAAGGAATGGATAAAGGAAAACCTTGATGTTGACATACGTTTTCCGATTATAGCAGATGACAGAGGGGAAATAGCAAATCTGCTTGGGATGATACACCCGGGAAAGGGAACGAATACTGTAAGAGCGGTTTTTGTGATAGACCCGGAGGGTGTTCTCAGGGCGATGCTTTACTATCCGCAGGAACTGGGAAGGAACATGGACGAAATACTTCGCATGGTTAAAGGACTTCAGATGTCGGATGAAAAGGGGGTTGCGCTTCCGGCAAACTGGCCGGAAAACGAGATAGTTGGAGACCATGCCATAATACCGCCGGCTGGAAGCGAAAAGGAAGTCAAAGAACGCATGGAAAAAGCCAAAAAAGGCGAAATAGAATGCTTTGACTGGTGGTTCTGCCACGTCAAAGTCTGAACGGAGAAACAAAATTTTTATGGCCCGACTTTAATGTTTCAAGGGCTTGAGCAAACGGAGGTGTAAATATGATGTCGGACATACCGAAAAAACTCAGAAAAGAGGATATTGACAGGGAAATACTGAGAGTCGGAATAATAGCGGAACTGGATGCCATAAACCTTTACGAGCAGATGGCAGCCATGACGGACAACGAGGATATACGGAAAATACTCCTTGACATAGCAAAAGAGGAAAAAACGCATGTGGGGGAATTCCAGACACTTCTCCTCAAGATAGACGAGGAACAGGTAAAGGAACTTGAAGAGGGAAGGAAAGAGGTAGAGGAAGAACTCAAAAGTAGGTGAAAGTATGGTGAAATTGTGGAGACGCGAAGGAAATTCCTGAAACCCGGTGAACCCCCTGAAGCGGAATTCGAAGCGGAAGGGGTCACGAAAGCCAGAATATACTGCAATGTTCACGGATTGTGGAAAGGGTGAAATTTTTCTGGAGAGGGACTATTTTTAAACAACCCTGATAATGAATTAGTATGGCAAAAAAGAAATCTCCAAAAAGAGAAACCAAAACTAAAAAGAAAGCGGATGTAATGGACCGAAGGATTGAGCATTTCAGTGAAGAGGTTAGAAAACTGGGAGAGAAATTCGGAAAGAGAATGGAGGAAGGGGGAAGGGAGTGGGACAGCTGGTTTCACCGGACATTTGGTCTTGTCGGTCCTTTGCTGTCTGCTGTGTTTGGAATAATCATTTTCTCTCTTTTTGCATGGTTCATTCATTTCGTCAACACGTTGGTGGAAAGCGTTTTCCTCACCAACATATATTCTTTCCTTGTTGCCAACATAAGTTTGTTCTTTTTGATATTCCTTTTCTTCTCATACGCCTCATATTTTTCTAAGGCCTCTCCGCGGACGTACCGGGTCTTTTCTCCCGTGTCCACAGCCGTGGGAATAACAACAGCATTCTGGATATTTTCAGAGGTAATTGTAATAGCCAACTTCTCCCTGGCTGTTCCTGTGTTGTGGACGATGGCTTATCATATCAGTTCCAACCTTATTTGGATATTCTGGTTCTTCCTTTTTGTCGGATATCTTGTCCTTGCGGTAAAACTTGCAAAAGAGCCGATACATGAGGAGCCAAGGGCATTGGGTGAGGAGGTTGCCATGAGAAGAATTTCTGGAAAGCCGGGAAAAGGTGAAGTCCGGAGACTGTACAGGTCCGGGAAAGACCGGATTCTTGGAGGGGTGTGTGGAGGGATTGCCGAATACCTCGGGGTGGACCCGGTGATAATCCGCCTGCTCTGGATAGTCGGAACGCTGGCCTGGGGTTTCGGGATCATGCTCTACATAATATGCTGGATAATCATACCAAGAAATCCCGGACACAAATGGGAATGAAAACCTGTTTTAAAAATTAACCTCTTATAATCAGACATGAAAGGTATGACCGAACGTGTCAGGGACCTGAAGAAAACTGACGTTAAGAGAATGGTCGAGGCCCGCATAAACGAATTCAAAAAGCTCGGGATGGCGAACGCAAGTGAGATATTCAAAGAACTCTGTTTCTGCATACTGACAGCGAATTTTCAGGCGGAGAGGGCGATTAAAATCCAGAGGGAAATTGAGAACGGGTTTTCAACTTTATCCAAAACCGAACTGGCAAAGAAGCTGAAAGAACTCGGCCACCGCTATCCGAACACACGCGCAGGATACATTGTTGAGGCGAGGAGGCACAAAAATCGTCTGAATGAACTTGTAAAATCCTGCAGAGATGAGAGGGGATTGCGCGACTGGCTGGTCAAAAACGTGAAGGGCATTGGCTACAAAGAGGCGAGCCATTTTTTGCGAAATGTGGGTTTCGAAAACGTTGCTATAATTGATTTTCACATAATTGACGTTCTTGCAAAACACGGTCTGATAAAAAAGCCGAAAAGTCTGACCAGGGCCAGATACCTGGAAATAGAAAACACTTTACGTGGAATGGCGAAAAAGCTCGGGATGAATCTCGCAGAACTCGATTTGTATCTCTGGTATACGGAGACGGGGAAAGTGCTGAAGTAGGTTTTCTTCAAGCCCGAATATATTTATAAATATATAATCACAAACATAATGCTATCGGTGTTACTATGAACGTGAGAGACAAAGCTTCAAAGGAGCTGATAGAAAGGCTTTACAGAGAAGGAAGCAAGAACAGGGTTAACCTGTGGAGGGCTGTTGCCAAAGCCCTGAACAGGCCGAGGAGAAAAAGGCATGAGGTGAATCTTGTCAGAATCGAAAAATACGCAAAGCCGAAGGAAACGATTGTCGTTCCTGGGGTTGTCCTGGGAAATGGAGAAATAAAAAAACGCGTGGTCGTTGCGGCCCTGAGATTTTCGGGCAAGGCGAAGGAAAAGATCGAGAAGGCGGGCGGAAAATGCTTATCAATTGAAGAACTTTATGAAAGCAACCCCAAAGGAAAGGGAATAAGGATAATGGGATGAACATGAAGGTGATAAACGCTGAAAACTGCGTGGCGGGAAGACTGGCGTCTTGTGTAGCTAAAATGCTCCTGAACGGAGAAGAAGTAACGATAGTGAACGCTGAGAGGGCGATAGTTACCGGTAACCCGAAAGCAATTGAGAAGTTTTTTGAGGAGAAGATTAAGAGGGGTGACCCGTATCA
>CAZTCK010000013.1:0-15494 GCA_964612625.1 uncultured archaeon
ACTGACGTTCGCTTGTCAACTAACCCTTTTCTCTTCCTTGGTAATGTACTTTAATTTGTCAAAAAGCGTTAACGGAAATAACCCTTTTCTGTTCCTTGGTAAGGTGCTTTAATCTGTCAAAAAGCGTTAACGGAAAAAGGAAGTGTCAGGGGGATGAAATTTGCTCAGGTCGAAACTCCCTCTGGTTCCGTGCCCGGCCGGCGGACCGAAAGATATTTAAAGGTTGGGGTAATTTATTTAACTTATATCCTACATATAATTAATTACCTGTCGGGATTAACTCCGATCGGCTGTTTAGCCAGGAGAGTTAAAGGGTGGTCACATCGTAAACATTCTCGAGCACGAACTAGTTCCGAAATTCAGAATTCTTTCTGAAGAGGAAAAAAGGGAGCTTCTGGAAAAGTTCAGGATAACCGAGGACAAACTCCCAAAAATCCTCGATTCCGACCCCGTTGTAAAGAAACTCAAGGCAAGCATCGGGGATGTGCTGGAGATAAAGAGGAAGTCCATGGTGGCCGGGGAGTCCCTTTATTACAGGATTGTTGTCCAGTCCTGATTACCGGGTGGAATATGATAATAGCACTTGTCGGTGGTTTCGGGAAGGAGAGGGAGTGGGTCAGGTACCAGATAGAATCATTTAACAATTTCATAGATTTTGGCCTTCAGAAAATAATAAACGAAGTGGGCACGATAAAGGTCGCCCAAGACAAGGAGGACCTCAAGATAAAGTTCGGCAAGGTGAGTGTCGGCAAGCCGATAGTGCATGAGGCCGACGGTTCAACGCGAACAATATTCCCCAATGAGGCAAGGATACGGAATCTGAACTACATGGCACCCATATACGTCAACATAACACCTGTTTTCAACGGGGTGCAGGAAAAAACAGAGGAGGTTCACATAGGTGACCTGCCCGTTATGGTGAAATCAAAAATATGCACACTTTCCGGACTTACCGACGAGGAAATCGTCACTGCGGGCGAGGACCCCACGGACCCCGGGGGTTATTTTATCGTGAACGGAACAGAAAGGGTTCTTGTTCTCATAGAGGAAATCGCTTCAAACAAGCCCATCTTCGAAAGAACGGATGAGGGCGGAGTAAGCGTCAGGATAAACTCCGAAAAATCCGGTTTCAAGCAGAGGCATCTGATGGAAATGAAACCGGACGGGGAGATAACAATATCATTTGCAAACATAAAAAAGCTTCCCATTATCGTTCTCCTGAAAGCTCTCGGTCTTGAAAACGACAAGGAGCTATGTGATATGGTTTCAAAGGACGAAAAGATACTGAACGAATTTTACACAAACCTCTACGAAACCGATGTTATCACTACAGAGGAAGCGGTTGACTTTATAGGAAGAAAGCTGAAGGTTTCGAAAGATTACGTGCAGGAGAGGGTCAGCCAGATTCTCGACCGCTATCTTCTTCCCCACCTAGGTCAGGAAGTGGGAGACAGGATAAGAAAAAGCATGTACATAGCGAGAATTATAAGAAAGTGCATATGCGTCAAACTCGGTATCTCGCCCGAGGATGACATAGACCATTACGCAAACAAACGCCTGCTCATGTCCGGTGAACTTTTCGAACAACTGTTCAGGTCTATCCTGCTTGGCAGGTGGGGGCTGATAGCGAAGATGACGTATAACTACCAGAAACTCGTCAAGAGAGGCAAGTTCCCCTCTGTTCAGTCCATCATAGAGGCGAACACGGTCACAAAGCAAATCCTGTCGTCCCTGGCAACAGGAACGTGGATAGGAGGCAGGACCGGGGTTTCACAGAGACTTGACAGGAGTTCGTACATAAAGACGGTTTCCCACCTGCGTTCTGTCCTCTCGCCGCTGACCCCGACGCAGGAACACTTCAAGGCAAGGCAGATACACCCGACTGAATGGGGAAGACTCTGCCCCGCTGAAACGCCTGAGGGTTCCTCCATAGGTTTAAGGAAGCACCTTGCCCTGCTCACGGAAATCACACCAGGTCTTTCGAAAACAGAGGAAGAAGAAGTCATGAACGTGCTCAAGGGGAAGATAAAATGAAAAAGGAAAGAGGCGTGGATGTTTACTTTAACGGGAATTTCATAGGCGTTACAATCAAACCTGAGGAGTTCATAAATGATATAAGGAAAAAGAGAAGATATGGCATAATCCCGGAGCAACTGAACATATCGTTCCATCCCGAATTCAACGAGATAAGGATAAACACGGACTCGGGAAGGGCAAGGAGACCTCTGGTTATAGTGGAGAACGGCAAGCCGAAACTCACGAAGGAACATATCGAAAAACTGAGGAAAGGAAAGATCACGTGGAGCTATCTGATAAAACACGGCATTATAGAATATCTTGACGCAGACGAGGAGGAAAATACGTTAATAGCAATAGACCCCAGCAGGGTCACGAAAGAGCACACGCACCTTGAACTCAATCCAATCCTGATTCTGGGAATTTCAGCAAGTCTCACCCCCTATCCCGAATACAACAGGGGTGACCGTGTGAACTACGGAGCGAAGATGGTCGGGCAGGCGATAGGCGCGCCTATCGACAACCTCCTTGTGAGGACTGACACGAAATTCAACGTTCTTACGTACGCGCAAATGCCGCTTGTGGATACGGCAACAGATAAAATTCTGAGAGAGCACCCGTACGGGCAAAACATAGTGGTGGCTGTAATGTGCTGGGACGGGTTCAACATGAACGATGCGGTGGTTCTGAACAGAAGTTCTGTTGAAAGGGGGATGTTCAGGTCATTCTACTTCCGGACATACGAAACCACAAGAAAACGTTACTGGGGAGGACAGGAGGATATAATCGGCATACCTGAGCCCGGAATAAAGGGGTACAGAGGAGAAGAAGCATACAAAGACCTCCCCGAAGACGGGCTCATAAATCCTGAAACGAGGGTGGACTCGGACTCTGTTCTGATAGGGAAGACCTCCCCTCTGCGCTTCCTCACAGGAGGCGATTTCACAACAGACATAGAGAACAAAAGGGAATCCTCCATCACAATAAGATACGGGGAGAGGGGAATAGTGGACAGGGTTATCATAACCGAAACCGCAAACGGGGAGCAGCTCTTCAAGGTCAGAACAAGGGATGAGAGAATTCCCGAACTTGGGGATAAATTCGCAACAAGGCACGGGCAGAAAGGTGTGACAGCGCTTCTCGTCCCGCAGGAAGATATGCCCTTCACGAAGGACGGAATAGTTCCTGACATAGTTTTCAATCCGCATGGCATTCCCTCGCGAATGACGGTCAGCCAGCTTCTTGAATTACTAGCGGGGAAATACGGCTCACTTGCGGGGAGAAAGGTGGATGCGTCTGCATTCTCCGGGACAAAGGAAGAATTCATAAGGAGGGAGATGAAAAAACTCGGGTTCAGAGACGATGGGAAGGAAACGCTCTACGACGGAAGGACAGGCAGGAAATTCGAGGTTATGATTTTCACAGGTGTGGCCTATTACATGAAACTTGACCACATGGTTGCTGATAAGATACATGCCCGTTCAAAGGGTCCTGTCACACTCCTCACGAGACAGCCAACAGAAGGGCGTTCGAAACGCGGCGGACTTCGTTTGGGGGAGATGGAACAGCAGTGTCTGGTCGGGCACGGTGCGGCCTTGACGCTCAAGGAGAGGTTCAGCTCGGACGAGACAACAATCCCTGTGTGCGAATCATGTGGCCTTATTGCGATATACGACAGGACAAAGAACAAGACGTACTGTCCGATATGCAAAGATTCGAAAATACTCTGGATAAACACATCCTATGCTTTCAAGCTCACAATAGACGAGCTCAAGTCTATGGGTGTATACCCGAGACTTAACGTGGAGGAGATTTAGATGGGAATATCAAAAATAAGCTCGATGGAATTTGGCATCCTCTCACCCGAGATGATAAAATCCCTGGCCACGGTCAGGATAGTAACATCCGACCTTTACGACGCGGACGGGTATCCTGTTGACGGCGGAGTGATGGACCCGAGAATGGGTGTGGTGGACCCGGGTCTGCGCTGCAGGACATGCGGCGGAACGATAGGAGACTGTCCGGGGCATTTCGGTTACGTTGAACTGGCAAGGCCCGTCATACACGTTCTCTACACAAAGCAGATATACCAGTTGCTGAAGGCCACGTGTTCCAAATGCGGAAGACTTCTTCACAAAAATCCGCAGTCACTTGACCAGGTTTCCAAAAACCCCATGAAAAAATGCCCGCACTGCGGCAAACGTGGAAGCAAGATAACTTTTGTGAAACCCTACACTTATTACTACGGAAAGGAAGAGATGAACCCCATGCAGATAAGGGAATGGTTCGAGAGAATTCCGGATGAGGACCTCGAAAAAATCGGTTTCAAAGGGGGTAGACCCGAGTGGTTGATACTCACGCTTTTCCCCATCCCTCCGGTGACCATGAGGCCGAGCATAACACTCGAAACCGGTGAACGTTCGGAGGACGACCTCACACATAAACTGGTTGACATAGTCCGCATAAATCAGTCCCTGAAGGAAAACATAGACATAGGGGCTCCGGAATTCATACTGAATGACCTGTGGGAGCTTTCCCAGTATCATGTAGCAACGTATTTTGACAACGAGCTGACAGGCGTTCCTCAGGCAAGACACCGCTCCGGACGTCCGCTGAAGGGAATAATTCAGAGACTGAAAGCGAAAGAGGGGAGGATACGGGGAAACCTGCTGGGCAAGAGGGTCAACTTCTCCTCAAGAACTGTGATATCTCCTGATCCCACCCTTTCGATAAACGAAGTCGGAATACCCGAGGTTGTGGCAAGAGAGCTGACAATACCGGAGACCGTCACGTCCCTCAACATCAAGAGAATTAAAGGTCTCATAAAAGAAGGAAAGGTGAATTACGTAACAAGGCCTGACGGAAGGAAAATCAAAATCACCGAGGAGAACAAAAAGGATGTTATAAACAACCTTGCCCTTGGATGGAGTGTTGACAGGCAGCTGAGGGACGGGGATGTTGTCCTCTTCAACCGCCAGCCTTCGCTCCACCGCGTATCGATAATGGTCCACAGGGTAAAGGTCGTGCCTTACCGGACATTCCGAATGAACCCGAGCGTGTGCGCTCCTTATAATGCGGATTTTGACGGGGATGAGATGAATGTTCATGCCCTGCAGTCAGAAGAAGCGCAGGTCGAGGCTTCTATGCTGATGGAGGTGAAAAACAACATAATATCCCCCCGATTCGGTGGTCCTCTTGTGGGTCTTGACCTGGACCAGATTTCCGGTATGTATCTCCTCACGAGAAAGGAGACGTCATTCACAAAAAAGGAAGCAGCGGAACTCTTTGCCAGAGCGTCCATTGACATAGACCTGCCGGACAAGGAAAAGTTCACGGGGAAAGAGTTGGTGAGTCTCCTTCTCCCGAAAGACCTGAACATAGAATTCAAGGCAAATGCGTGCAGGGAATGCGATGAGTGCACGAAGGAAAAATGTGAATACGACTGCTGGGTCTCGATAAAGAACGGGCAACTTAAGACCGGGGTTCTGGACAGCAAGGCTGTGGGGGCGTTCAAGGGAAGGCTGCTTAACAAGATAAGAAGACTCGTGAGCGACGAGGAACTCAAAAACTTCATAGACAATTTCGGAAGACTCGGTGTTTCCTACCTTATGATGAGGGGTTTTTCGATCGGCATATCCGACCTCGACCTTCCTCAGGCTGTTCAGAAAAAGATAGAGGAAGAGATAAGAAAGGCGATGAAGGACTCCGACAGACTTGTGGACAAATTTGAGGAAGGGAAACTCAGGGTACTGCCCGGAATGACCCCGGAGGACTCACTTGAAACCCAGATACTCACCACGCTCGCGGAAGGGCTGAACAGGGTAAGCGAGATAATGATACAAAATATAAAACCGAGCGATATACTCGTGATGTCGGATTCCGGGGCGAAAGGTTCAAACATAAACACAACGCAGATGTCGGCCTGTGTGGGATCCGAGACCATCCTCGGTAAAAGGATACAGCGAGGTTATCTGGGAAGGACAACAACTCACTTCAAGCCCGGGGACCTCTCCGCCGAAACCCGCGGTTTCGTCGCCCGCGGTTTCAAACAGGGTCTTACGCCGTTTGAGTTTTTCTGGAACGTCATGAACGGAAGGGAGGGGCTCATGGACAAGTCTCTGAGAACGCGAAAATCAGGATATATGCAGAGGAGGCTGATGAATTCCCTGCAGGATTTGAAGGTATGGGAAGATTTAACCACTAGGGATTCGAACGGAAACATCATACAATTCTTCGCCGGAGAGGACGGGATAGACCCCACGAAATCAGACTGGGGGAGACTCAACTGGATAGATTTTGTGGAGCATGGATAAAATGGAACTGCCAAAAAAGATAAGGGAAGAGATAGAGGAGTACTGCAGAAGGAAAGGTATAGATGAAAGAGGAAAGAAGGATATAACCGAAAAGGTAAGGTCATTTTACAAGAGAGCCCTTTACGACCCGGAGGAAGCAATAGGCGTTGTGACAGCGCAGTCGCTTTCCGAGCCCGCCACGCAGATGACGATGCGAACGTACCACTTTGCCGGAACTGCGGGAATACAGGTCACGCTTGGTCTGCCAAGACTGATAGAAATTTACGACGCAAAGAAAGAGCCGGAAACCCCGAGTATGACGATATACCTGAAACCAGAATACCAGAGCGAGAAAAAGGCGATAGAAATAGCGAAGAAGATAAAGGAGGTCAAACTGAAAGACTTCGTTGTGAGCGACGTGATAGACCTCATAAACCTGACCGTTACGTGCCAGCTGGATGTGACGAAGCTGAAAAGATTCGGCATGGAGCCGAAAAATCTGGTGAAGCACATAAAACTGAAGAATATAGAGGTCGAGGTCAAGGGCAGGGAGCTGAAGGCAGTATCCAAGAAAACAGAGGGCGTGAACCTGCACAAACTGAAATATAAACTCCTCGAATCCCATATAGAGGGAGTGAGGAATATTTCGCATGTTATAGTCAGCAAGGACGAGAAGGGAGAATGGGTGATATCAACCTTGGGTTCGAACCTGAGAAAAGTCCTCAACATAGAGGGGGTTGACCCGACAAGGACAACATGCAACAACCCCTTCGAAATATGCGAGATTTTCGGAATCGAGGCAGCAAGGAATGCCATAATAAGGGAGGCAGTTAACACAATAGAAGAGCAGGGTCTTGGTGTGGATGTGCGTTACGTCTCCATACTCGCTGACCTCATGACCTCAACGGGAAAAATAATGGGCATTGGAAGGTACGGAATAGCAGGAAACAAGGACTCTGTTCTTGCGAGGATGGCGTTCGAGGAGACGAAAAAACACATAATCTCAGCCGCCATAGAGGGAACGAAAGACCCGCTTAAAGGGCATGTTGAGAACATCCTCATGAACCAGGTTATACCCATGGGTACAGGAGCCTTCACGCTTGTTGGCAGGATGCCCGGGGTCAAAAAGAAAGAGACCAAAAAACCGGAAGCAGAGAAGAAGACCAAAAAGGAAACCAAAAAACCGGCACCAAGCAAAGAAACGAAGAAGGAGGTCAAAAAGGCGAGGAAAGAAACCAAGAAAAAAACCGCCCGAAAACAGACCAGAAAATCAAAGAAAAAGTAATAAATATATAACCTTTTATATTCTAAAGATAATTCTTGGGTGCGAGAACATGCTCAAGAACGAGATAGATATTCCGGAAGGCCTGGAAGTGAGGTTTGAAAACGACAGCCTTAGCGTTAAGGGGGCAAAAGGTGAAATAAAAAGGGTTTTCAAACACCCCCGAATCACCCTGAAAACAGAGAACGGAAAAATCATACTGACTTCTGAAAGTGAAAGAAGGAAAATAAAGGCTGTGATGGGAACATGGGCTGCGGTTGTGAGAAATATGTTCACGGGCGTAACAGCGGGGTGGAAGGGCGAACTGAAACTCGTGTACTCGCACTTTCCGGTCAAGCTCAAACTGGAGGACAACAAACTCGTGATAGAAAATTTCCTTGGGGAGAGAAATCCGAGGGCTGTTCCTGTCCCGGAAGATATAAAAGTGGAGATAGACAAGAACACGATTCGCGTTTCCGGTGTTGACAAAGAAAGGGTGGGGCAATTCTGCGGCCGCGTGGAGCAGACCACGAAGGTCAGGGGATACGACAGGAGGATTTTCCAGGATGGTATATACATCACGAAAAAACCATATTCCGGAGGCGAAGAGAATGAAGAGGGAGGAAGTGGAGGAAATGCTTAAGCTGAGGAAGGGTATAAAGAAGAAAAAGCCCAAATTCAGGAGGCAGGAGTATTTCCGAAAGAGATCTCTCGGGGATAAATGGAGAAAACCAAGGGGTCTTCATTCAAAGCTGCGCAAACACGAAAAGGCAAGGGGTTCTCTCCCGAAACCGGGCTACGGGTCTCCTTCCGCTGTAAGGGGTCTGAACAGGGATGGTTACAGAGAAGTTCTTGTGAGGAATGTGAAAGACCTCGAAAAGATAAACCCGAAGGAGGAAGTGGCGGTAATAGCAAACGGGGTGGGAAAGAAGAAAAAAATCGAAATACTCGAATTTGCAGAAAAAAACGGAATAAGGGTGGACAACTACAAAATTCTGGTGTGAATGTGCTGTCGGAATGCAAATGTCCTGTATGCGGAACATCCGGAAGATTGTGGAACAAAAAACCAGAAGCATTTATATGCCCAAAATGTTTCACCTTTTTCTCCAGGTTCGGCGTTGTTCTGGAGTCAGGGGAGGAACCGAACGAGCTCTGGACATGACATATAATTTCAAAAAGTTTAAATATCCTACCGAAAAATATAACTTATGGCCGAGATTCATTCTATAGATATCAAAAAAGGAGACATTGTGGTCAACCTGAAGATAACAAAAGACGAATACCAGCTTCTTGGAAATCACACGACCAATCTTTTGCTTTTGCCTGCCACCCCCGAGTTTCTCAATACTCCCCTCACCACAGGGAAACTTGGAAACAGCAACAGAATCATGCTTCCCAAAAAGATTTTAAGCAGGTTTGACATCGGCAAACTGGACAAAAAAGTTCCAGCAAAGACGTTCAAAGTGGATAATGATGTGTTCCTCCTGATAAGACTGAAAAAATCCACTCTGGGGGTGCCGGTTTTCGAAGAGGTGGTATGATGATAAGTACGGGAATAAAAAAGCTCGACAGAATTCTCGGGGGCGGATTTCCTCCGAAAACGGCAATACTCGTGTCCGGCGGACCGGGTTCCGGGAAAACGCTGTTTGCCCTGAAATTCCTGATGGAGGGTGTTCGGAAAAAGGAGAGATGCTGTTACGTTTCCCTTAACGAGACAAGGGAGGAACTCCTCAGGGCGTGCAGGCAAATAGACGCTCTGAAGGATGCGGAAAAATACATAGGGAAAAATCTCGCCATCGAATTCATCCCCTTGGGCGAGAACATAACCATGAAGAAGTTCATAGACATAATCTCCTCATATCCCAAACTGGACAGACTTGTTATAGACAACGTGAACAAACTTCTCATATTTGCTGAAAGCGAAAAGGCGTACAGAATTCACTTGTCCGAAATGGTTAAACACCTTAAGCCGATGGGCTGTACGCTTCTGCTCTGCGAAACTAGGGGGGAGAGCATAGACACAGGGAACGGAGAATCTTTCGAATGTGACGGTGTCATAAACCTTTCTTTTCTAGAACTTGAGGAAAAGCCCATGAGGATTCTCACAATCCACAAGATGAGGTATGCTGGTTTCGACCCCAAAGTTCCGCACGAATTCGTCATAGACGGAAAGGATTTGAAACTGACAGGCACGAAAATAATTTGAGAGTTACCTTTATGAGAGCATCCGAAATTCTCAGAAGGGGTATTTTAAAGGTCGGAACCGGTGGTATTCTGAACAGGATTAAAATTCAAAGTAGAAGAAATACGTTATTTTTTGAGGAAATAGGCGCAAATTATGTGAAGGAATGCGAAAGGTCGGGATTTTCCAGGGATATGGAAATCATTGGCAAGAACTGGATGTCTTTGTACTTCAAATACCTTCTTCCAAACTTCCTGAAAAACCTGCCGCCAAGAATATTCCTGAACAAAATTATTAGAAAAATCTGGATAAGCATAGGCATGATGGAGTGGTTTGAAATGAAGGAGAGAAACAGGCTGATTGAAATAAAAACGAGAAACGAAGGTCTGACAAGATGTATAGGGAGGAACAACCTCATGGTGGGTTTCTATGAAGGGATACTGGAGTCGCTGTTTGACTGCGAGTTCAGATGCGCATGTGCGTTTCAGACAAAAAGTAAAAGCAGATATCTATTCAAAAAAACCACAAACAATCCGCTGCGTGTTGAAGGCAAAGAAAAAAGCCTGTATTACAGGCTGAATAATTTTGAAACGTTCCACGAAACTGGGTTTACGCTGAAAGACGCCCTTAAAATCAACCTGTTCGAATTGAGAAACAACAGAATTTATTTCCGCGGAAAATCGATTTCCCCGATAGAAAACACCCTTTTTCACCTCATAGGGAACAGGGGTTTGTTGATAGAGGATGTGGCGAGAATATCTTACGGATTCTTCATAGACGTTATTAACGGTAGTTCAACGCATCTTGACAGGATAAAATTGCTGAAGACGATACTTCAGGTCATGGGGTGGGGGATAATAAAAATACGTGCCGGGGAGGGCAGATTAATTTTCGACATAAAATATCCCGCCTATGGACTGCAGTCGGAAAATGACAACTGGGATTTCCTTGCGTATACCATTCTCGGGTATCTTTGGCATACCAATGAAAGGTTTACTCTCGCAGAGCAGAAAAAGAGTTACAAGAGACTGAAAATAGTCTATTCATTTTAAAACCCGGTTACATGGAACACCAGTAATCTCTTCCGTCACTTGTGCGATTTCTTCTCACGATACAACCACCGCGACATTTCTCAAAAAATTCACATGTTTTACACTTTTCAGGCAGACTGATAAAATGCGAAAATTTTTTCAGTGCTTTCATATGGAATTCCTCAAACTTCTCCCCATTTAAATCCCTGAAGATGTTGTAGAGA
Organism: uncultured archaeon; assembly: GCA_964612625.1. Lineage (GTDB taxonomy): Archaea > Aenigmatarchaeota > Aenigmatarchaeia > QMZP01 > QMZT01 > CAZTCK01. The sequence continues at coordinate 11,007 of CAZTCK010000013.1, forward strand.
GGTTTTCTGTACATACAGCAAAAGTACTCATCCCCCCTTACCGAAAAATTTGCCAGCAATCCCGCCAGACACACACAGAATGAATCAACAACCTTTAATCCTGTTTCGTAATTGAGCGGAAACAACGGCTCTCCCGCCTCTATGCTTACGGCCCCTGTCTTCAGAGCGAAATCGGAAACAGTTTTAAGTGTGTTTAAATATTCTTTGGGCAAGAGGTTCTCCTTTTCCCTCGCATGCCCGGATAACATCATGTCCCATATCCTCACCCTCTCAACACCGGCATTTCTGGCAATCTTTATAATATCCAGTACCTCTTTTTCATTTTCCCGTGTGAGGACGGTCTGAGAAACGCACGTTATCCCTGAATTTCTGGCATTTCTTATAGCTTTGAGTGCCCGGTCAAAAGAACCCTTTCTCCCGCGTATTTTATCGTGTTTTTCGGGGTGTTTGCTGTCTATATTGATCTGCACCTGCGTGACTCCCATTTTCCTCCATTCCCTTGCCAGCGTTTCCGTCAAAAGATAACCGTTCGTGTTTATGTGCACAATCAAATCAAGATTCCTGGCTTCTTTTATGGCATAATCCAGGTAGGGGTAAACTGTGGGTTCTCCGCCGGAATATGTGACCTGTTTCACGTCTGATTCTGAAAGGATTTCAAGCAATTTTTTGAGTTTATCCTTCTCCATGTGTTTGAAGTATTTCCTGTTGTAACCTGAACCCGCATAACACCAGCTGCAGTTAAAATTGCACGCTTCGGTAACCTCAATGACAGCCCATGATACCCTGCCTTTTCTTCTAAAGTGCTTAACTTTTTCCATGGCATCATTCTCTTTCCAATTGAACGTTATGCAACACATCACAATGCACCTCCTATCAGATTTGAGATGAGAAGGAAAACCGGAAGACATGCAAAAGAAGAGAGAAACAGTATCCTGACACCTATCAGCCTGTTCTTAAAAAGGAGAATGCTTGCCAGCACCATGAAAGGCACAAGAGGGTAAAAGTCAGAGTACCTGAAAAACAAAATCGAAGTTAAAAACGAGATGATCAAAAGGTGAATGATGAGTTTTGTTTTCCCGAAACCGATTAGTATGGGCAGTGTTAACATGCCTATCGATTTGTCACCCCTGTAACCTCTGATATCTCCAAGCATGTTCGCCGCGAAACCCAGTATGAAGATAATTAAAACATACGGGGTGATCTGAACCGAAACAACACCGCCTGCTGCTGCACCGACAACGAATGAAAGCGATATTGCAAAGCCTGTGTGAAAATTTTTTACAAGAAACCTTTCCTTTATCCTCACCATACCCGAGTAAATAATGCTCAGCAGGATGAGAAAGAGATAGACAATACAGGACGCCGCAGAGAGGAGAAGAGAGGAGACGAAACCAAATATGTAAAAACACACAACAATGTTTCTTCCCTTTCCCTCTTCCAGCACGAATTTGTTTAACGTCTCTTTGTTTACAAAGTCCTCTCTTATATCCTTCAGGTAATTATAACCGTAACTTGCGCAGGTGCCTAAAAACATCGCTATGAAGAGCGGAAGCATGAGAAAATCAGCATGATTGAAAATCACATATCCGGAGATTGCTATTCCACTCGCGAAAAGGCCGTTTTCAACCCTTATGAACGAGATGAATTCCTTTAGAATATGTTTATTTCCCATTCGTTTATATTTTATTATCGATTATGTATATAAATTGTTTATTATGTTTAAACTTAGGAGGGGGAGGCAAAAATATAACATGATGAACAATTATTTTATCATGAACCCGGAGAAAATCTATTCCCTCCTGAAAAAAATTCCGAAAGGAAAGGTCACGACGTACGGGGAACTGGCGAAGGTGTCCGGTCTCCACCCGCGGGTAATAGGGATGCTGATGCGCAGAAATAAAGACCCGGTGAACATTCCATGTTACAAGGTTGTCCGCTCTGACGGGTCTCTCGGGGGATATTCGGCAACGGGAGGAGTCAGAAGGAAAGCAGAACTCCTGAAGAACGAGGGGATTGAGACGAAAAACGGCAAAGTCGACCTCAAAAAACACCTGTACAGGTTTTCAAAATCTTAAAAATCCCGTCTTTAATTTTATAACTATGAAACCCGGAGTGAAACTCCCGAAGAAAGATGTTGTTCTTTTCGTGATAAAAGAAGTCATGAGGAAACACAAGGAGATAGAATCCCTTCGCGAGTTCACAGACCTCGTGAACATGCGGCTGAAGATGGTGGACCCGGACCTCGTCATCTCCGGGAAACGGTTAAGAAAGATATTTGCCGGCCTGCCTGGAATGAGACTTGTGGTAGAAACAAGGAAGGGAAAAAAGGTCAGGAAGTGCCCATCCTGTTTTTCAGGCCTCCGGAAGATATACATGAAAAATCTGAAGGGGAGAAAAATCCTTTACAAGCTGGTTTGCATGAAATGCGGGTACTCGGGGACAAACGGGAAATTCGTTCCGAAAAGATACAGGTTCATCAAACTCTGATCACAGATAGATGACCCTGACCTTCCTCAGTTCTTTTAAATTTCTTGCCCCGACCAGAAACATAGCATCTCTTAGCTGGGATATTATTTTCTCGAGATGTTCCTTTACAGCTCTCCAGGACTCGGTTGCGGGTTTCAGAAGAGGCAGTGCCATTCCTGCAAGAGAAGCCCCCATGGCGAGGGCTTTCGCCACCTCCACCCCTGTTCGTATCCCTCCGGACGCGATTATCGGGATTCTCACGCTTTTCACAACATCCCTTAACGCCTCGGCTGTCGGAATCCCCCATTCTTCGAGATGCGAAACGTCCTCCTCCGTTCTGTATGAATCAACCCTGACCCACGAGGTTCCGCCCGCACCTGCGATATCTATTGCGTCCACCCCGGCCTTCGCAAGTTCTTTCGAAAGCTTTCCGGAAATCCCGCATCCCGTTTCCTTCGCGATCACGGGGAATTTCGCTCTCTTGCACAAATATTTTACGTCATTGTAAATCCCTTTCCAGGATTTGTCCCCTTCCTGCTGGGCGAGTTCCTGCGCGGGATTGAGATGCACCGCCAGACCATCCGCCCCTATCGATTCGACAAGTGAAAGGATTTTCTCGAGGTCATATTCTCGTATCTGCGCGGCCCCGATGTTCCCGAGCAAAAATATCGATGGCGCCACATCACGGACAAAGTACGTTTTCTTCGTTCTTTCGTCCTCCAGCATAGCTCTCTGCGAACCCACGCCCATGCCTATGCCGAGAGACTCCGCTGCCTTCGCAAGATTCCTGTTTATCTTCTCCCCCGTCTTTGTCCCTCCGGTCATGGCCTCAATGAACAGGGGATATTCAAATTTCTTCCCGAGGAATTTTGTTCTGAGGTCGATCTCATCCCTGTCGATTTCCGGCAGCGCGCGATGTTCGAGTTCGATGTGTTCGAACCCGTTCGATTTCGAGAACTCCACCCGCTTTTCCAGGCATATCCTTATGTGGTCGTCCTTCCTGGATTTCGTGAGAGAAGACATAATTATGAATTGGAAGGGAGTTTATAAAAATTGCACCAGATTCGGCAAAAAAGCCGAGGAAATGTGATTCTACCCCCTCACAATCGTCCCCAGCCCCTTTTCTCCGAGAAGTGAGCGTTTCAGAATTCCCGGTTTCAGACCGTTTATTATCTCGGTCTCCACACACATCCCGAGCGATTTCTTGACTTTTGTCACCATCCCGCCCGTCACATCCGCGATTCCGTCAGAAGACGAGAGCAGGTTTTCAATATCCCTGAAATTCTCCCGGGTTATTTCCTTTATTACCCTCCCTTCCGGGTCAAGAACACCGTCCGTCTTGCCCGCCATTATTATCCTCTCCGGTTTCAGCTTCTCTGCCAGAAACCTGAATATCTCTTCCGTTGAAATAATGCAGCATCCCTTTTCCAAATCGAAACACACATCTCCGTACGGAACGGGGATGAGACCACTGGACAGCGAAAGTTCAATGGGTTTCGTGTACCATTCGATAATTTTATCGTTCCTGGCTATGCAGGAAGCGGACGGCTGAACCGAAACCGCTTTCTCCCCCGCTTCTATCAGAGAAGAAACGATTATCCTGTTTAACCTTGCAGCATCATCCGCAACCTTTGAAAATCCTTCCCAGCTTTTCTCGTTTATAACCCCTTTGTGGGTTTCATATCTGCTCGCGGAAACGTGCGGGAAACTCCCTCCCCCGTGCCCGACAAGCAGCAGGAAATCCCGTTCGCTCTTCGCTTCATGTATTTCCCTGCACACCCGTTTCAGAACGGATTCCCTCACGGTGTACGGTCTGGACTTGTCGGTTATGAGCGAACCGCCAAGTTTCAGGAACACGAGGTTTTTCATAATTAAAGGATTGCAGAAGGTAATAAAATATTTTTTAAAGTTTTTGCCCATTAAAAATGATTATGCCATACATCATCACGAATCCGAAGAAGTACAGGGGAGCGATAATACTCGACCACGACGGCGTGATAGTGAAGAACAGGTCTACCACAC
>CAZTCK010000014.1:0-2374 GCA_964612625.1 uncultured archaeon
CTTCCGGACAGGATATCGAGACGCATGACCCGCTTGAACACTGCTCGGTGTCCGCGCAGTCCGCATCAGACGTGCAGGTCGTGGTTTCCTGCTGTTGCTGCTGTTGAACATACTGTTGCGCCACCGTGGCGTTGTCGTAGATATCGATGCCTATGCTCAGGTTGTTGGGGCGGAGGTTACCATGATTACTACCCACCCCCACTTCTGCATAGCAGCTCTCATCGGAAGTTACGGACTGGGCATTCACCTTCCATGTTAGCGAACAGTTTGTTCCGACTACATAGCCTGGGATCGTGATGACCCACGAGTTCTCAGATTCCATGGGAGCGGAACCGAAATTGCAAGAGGCATTATAGGGGGATACGCTGATGGAGCACGAACCCTTATCGAACGTTATGTACGCATTGCTTGCCGTGAGCGGACCGTAGTTTTTCACGTAAACGGTGAAGTAGTCTGATTCGCCCTCGTAAAGGGATATAACGGTTGAACCTTTCGGTGTGATGTAAAGGCCAGAATTATTTATAGTCACCCTCATCGAACTCTTTGCAGTCCCTGTTATGTCTATTCCCGTCCCTCCCATCCTGCTCGTGTTGAGCCTTACATTGAGCGTGGTGTAGTATGAACCACCTGGTTTCCCTGCGAGCAGTGTCCCGTTGAATACGCACGAGGACGAGTTCACCGGGCATATGACCTGTGCGGGGTTGTAGCGTGAAAGATTCTGAAGGGTTGTTGATGTTGTATAAGATGTGTTCCCCTCAACAAGGTGAACGTTGTAAAAATCACCCTCGTTTAATATATCATTCGTGGAGACGCGCGTTCCGTTCGCGAGAAACACCGTCACGTTGACACTCATATTCGTTGCGTTCACAACCTGCGAAACGAATGTGGGGTTTATTCCTGTTATGTTAACCCTCAGTCTGTCTGTCAGGTTCACATAAAGATTGACGGTGAAAACTTTGAACGGATAAGACGAGGATGAGGCGTTTGATGAATTTGTGGTGTTCAGGCGAACCCATCCGGTGTAAAGACCGGGGGTGTTTCCGGTATGGCTGGTATTTATTGAAATGTTTATCTTCAGCGTGTCATTTGTCCCTGCCTGTATGGGATTTGAAGGCCACCCAACCGAAATGTTCATATAATGTGTCCCGTACGAGAGATTCCCGGATGTCGTGTTCACAAAATAGATATCGTGTCCGCCCGTGTTGTTGATGGGGATTTCGATGTGAATCACACCCGTCCCCAGCCTGTTAAACCCTGTGTTGTCGTGCCTGGTCTCGCTCACGCTTTCGAACGTGTTATTGAGCAGGAGAGTCCCTGCGTGAACGGAGAAGGAAATCGGAATTCTCTTCACCCATTCATTCGGTTTGTAATATTCGACGAACCCTCCGTATGTTCCGTTCGTTATATTCGGAAGGGGAAGGGATATCTGAAGGGAAACATTCCTGCTCGAGTTCACGGAACCGGTGGAGTTGAAGGTGAATCCGGTGGAGGGGTAATTCGAATTAAGCCAGAAGGATGAATTGTACCACACGTAAACGGTCAGGTTATATTTATCATCGCTTATCGCGGAGAGGTTGCCCACCGTTAATTTCCACAGGCCGTCGTTGTTTGTGTTTATCGTGCCCGTGTAAAGAATGTTTTCCTCCTGTATCGTTCCGGTCTTGTTCCCGGTCTGGTACTTCCCGGAGCTGTTCCCCACGAGGTTCCCGTTCGAATCGTTAAGCGAGATGAACCATTTCGTCCCGCCCTTCCATTCAATTTTCGCTTTGATCTTGGTAGCGAAATGGGGAACGAGGAAGTAATAATCTCCCGTCACATTCTTGTCCCTCCACGTATCAACCCTGTAAATTTCCGCCCGCTCTTTCACGTTAGTCCAGACCTTCGTGTCCACGTTCGTTATGGTTATGTTGACCTCGCCCGATTCGTTGTTCTCCGGGTCGAGCGTCCCGAAATCTATCGAGGTCATTTCCTGGTTCTGGTTGCTCGTGTTCGTGACGTTCAGGGTGGTGAAATAAAGATTCGCTATGTAATTCTGCGAAGAACTCGTGTTGCCCCATATCCATATCTCCCACACGTCAGGGGCTGATGGGAGTTCGAGGTATATCTCTTCCCTCGTGCTTCCGTTCTCCACGGAGCGTGCGAGAAGGTTACCGGAGGAATCAAATACGTAGAGGTCGATGTCCTCCGAATAGCCCGAAAGGTTGATGGTCACGCCCGTGAGGTTTTCCGCGATGCTCGTGTTGAAGTAGTATTTGTGGATGAGGTCGGAATGAGCGGAGAGCGTACCCTTCACATACGCTTCGCTCCCGCTCTCGTTGAATGTGTTATCCGGATTTATCGGAATGTTGACATCCACGCTCACATTCGCGTATTC
>CAZTCK010000014.1:2474-15302 GCA_964612625.1 uncultured archaeon
GAATTGCTCGCGTTGTGGATCTGGAAGAACGTGTTGTTGAGGTTGGATGTGATGTTTATCACGTCCGAAGTCCAGTTGAGCGATATATTGTCGGGCGTAACGGTGAAATTCCCCCCGCTGCTCGTTATCGCGAAGCCTGTTGAGAGGGAAAGTGAAAGAAGGATGAAAGCTATGAATAGAACGAAAAGCATGCCCCGTTCAATTTCCCCCCGCATCTCAACCCTCTTGAAATTAAAGACAAGATATTATAATTTTCGTTGAAGGTTAATAAATAAGTCCCGATAAATTTCGTATTTATTTTAATATCGGGATTTATATTATTTTCATGAATTCCTCCGCCAAATTTGTGATTTTATTCTTACTTCTCTTTTCTTTCCTGTTCGGTTTTGCGGGTCACCACATACTTTTCCCGCCACGCGCGCCCGTGGACCTCGCGGAAAACCAGGCCGTTCCCCTGAACGACAGGGAGTACTTCCGTGAGGTGAAAAACCTTATAGATTCGGCGAACCATTCGATACATGTGATAATTTTCGATATAAACTACTATCCCGATTATCCCGAAAGTCCGAGCAATTCGCTCCTTCTTTCCCTCTCGGAGGCCGCAAACCGCGGAATTGATGTGAGGATAATAACCGATGAAAGGCCGACGGATAAACCTGTTGTGACCATGCTGAAGGAGAAGGGTGTGAATATCAAGTTTGATTCGAAAGATGTGACAAGCCATGCGAAACTTATAATAATAGATTCAAAGATAGTTATTATAGGTTCCACAAACTGGAGCTACCATTCACTCGAAAAGAACCATGAGGCGAACGTCTTGATACGCTCGCCTTCTCTCGCGAAGGAGTTCGAAAATTATTTCGAAACTGTATGGGCGGAATCATGAGCGAACACTCGCTGTCGGAAGCTGAAGAGAGGAAAGCGAAACTCGAGAAGTTACGAAAGCTCGGAGAAGACCCGTACAAACGGAGGTATGAAAAAACCCATCTCGTCAGCGAAATAGCAGACAAATCTGCGAAGATAAAGAACGGCGAAACCCGGAGGAAATTCAGGGTTTCAATTGCCGGGCGAATCCGCTCGATACGGAAGCACGGAGGAGTTATATTCTCGGATTTGCAGGACACGTCCGGGCGAATCCAGCTTTTCCTCGAACTGAAAACGCTTGGCAGGAAGTTCGAATTTTTCGATGAAATGCTCAACACCGGCGACATAATAGGTGTGAAAGGATTCGTTTTTCGCACGAAACGGGGAGAACTCACGATATGGGTTCAGGATTTCGAACTGCTAACGAAATCTTTACGTCCCCTCCCGAAAGAATGGTTCGGTCTGAAGGACAAAGAACTTCGTTACAGAAAGCGTTACCTCGACCTCATCCTGAATCCCGATGTGAGGAAAACCTTCGACACGCGCTCGAAGATCGTTCAGGCCATGAGGGAGTTCCTGACGAAAAACGGATTTGTCGAGGTTGAAACCCCCATCCTCCAGCCGATATACGGCGGGGCGTCCGCGAGACCGTTTGAATCCAAACTCCATGCACTCGACATGAAGGTCTACATGAGGATTTCGAATGAACTTTATCTCAAACGATTGATAGTGGGCGGATACGAAAAGATATTCGAATTCTCCAGAGACTTCCGGAACGAGGGAATCGACAAACTCCACAACCCCGAGTTCACCCAGATGGAAACCATGTGGGCGTACGCTAACTACGAGGACAATATGCGTTTCTGCGAGGAAATGATAAGCTATATAGCGAAGAAGGTTCACGGAAAGACGAAGATAGTTTATCAGGGAAACGTGATAGATTTAAAGACGCCGTGGAAGAGGATAAGTCTGCTGGATGTTATAAAAGAGCACACAGGGGTCGACTTCGGGAAGAAAAACTTCGAGGAGGCGAAAAAAGCCGCGGAGAAATTAGGTCTTGAAGTCGGGGAATGCGAAAGCTGGGGGGAGGTTGTGATAACGGTTTTCGAGGATAAGGTCCAGGAGAAATTGATACAGCCCACGATAGTTTACGATTACCCGGTCGAGGCGGCAGGGCTTGCAAAGATAAAGAAGGACGACCCGAGACTGGTCGAATCCTTTGAGCCCATAATAAACGGGTGGGAGATAGGACTGTCATACTGCGAGGAGAACGATCCTGAACGTTTAAAGGCGTACTGGAAGGAGGCAGAGAAAAAGTTCAAAAAGGGAGACGAAGAGGCGCAAAGACTGGACAAGGACTTTTTGGAAGCACTCGAATACGGGATGCCGCCCACATCAGGAATAGGGATAGGACTCGACCGGTTAACCATGCTGCTAACCAATTCGTTATCCATACGTGATGTTCTTTTCTTCCCCTTCATGCGGCCGGAGAACAAATAAGATTCATTAGTAGTTGGGTGCATATATATAATCACGTGTTCCTCTATGAAGGAAATACTATCAGGAAATTCCGGGGATGGAAATGGAAGGGAAAACGGAGAAAGCACACATTATAAAACTGATCAAGAAGAAGAAATGGGCAGACCTGAGAAAATCCCTCGCTGTCTGGCCTCCGGCTGAAATAGCTGAAATGCTGATGTCCCTGGATTTGTCCGAGCGTGTTCTTCTTTTTCGTTCTCTGCCCCGCGAACTCGCGGCTGATGTTTTTGCCGAACTCGACCTTCAGCAGCAGGATTTCCTGCTGAGGGAGCTGACGACCCAGGAAGCGGGCAAACTTCTGACAGACCTCAGCCCGGACGACAGAACGGCTTTTTTTGAAGAACTTCCCGCGCAGCTTACAAGAAGGCTGTTCGAACTCCTGAGCCCCAAAGATATGAGAGAAGCGAGGCAGCTGCTTGGCTATCCGGAGGAGAGTGTGGGGAGGGTGATGACTCCTGAATTCATATCGGTTCGCCCGGAATGGACCGTTGCAAGAGCACTCAAATACATCCGGAAGAAAGGGAAGGACAGCGAAACCATCAACAGGATATACGTGACAGACAGGCATGGCAAACTGCTTGACGATATTCCCCTCCGCCGCCTCATACTGGCAAATCCGAGAGAGAAGATAAAAAATTTGATGGATCACTCCTTCGTGAGCATATCCGCTTTCAGCGACCGGGAGAAGGCGGTAGAGATGATAAAGAAGTACGACCTCATAGCCCTGCCCGTCGTGGACTCGCAGGGCATTCTGCTCGGGATAGTCACGGTTGATGATTTAATGGACATAGAGGAGGAAGAAGTCACGGAGGACTTTCACAAGATAGCAGGTGTCAGCGTCCACAAAGGCGGAATGGACCTGATTGAGAACATCCGTGACGCATCTGTGAGCCTTCTCTTCCGCAGGCGCATAGTGTGGCTGATACTTCTCGTGGTTGTAAATATATTCTCAGGAGCGGGGATAGCGTATTTTGAAGATGTTATAATTAAGGCAGTTACTTTAGTTTTCTTTCTCCCCCTCCTCATAGACAGCGGAGGCAACGCCGGCTCGCAGGCATCGACTCTCATGGTCCGCGCCCTGGCAACAGGTGACGTGAAATTGAGTGACTGGTCCAGAATGCTGGGGAAAGAATTTCTCGTCTCAGGAATACTCGGTCTAACCATGGGGTTCGCAGTCTCCCTGATAGGGATTTTCAGAGGGGGGCCAATGATAGCGATAGTTGTTTCCCTTGCCATGATATGCATAGTTGTGGTCGGCAGTATCATAGGAATGTGTTTGCCGTTCATTCTCACAAAATTCGGTCGCGACCCGGCAACGGCGAGCGCGCCCCTTATAACGAGCATTGCCGATATCGCTGGTGTTTTGATTTACTTCTCCATAGCCACGTGGCTTCTGGGTTTGTGAAGTCCGGCAAACTTTTAAAATGCGGTGTATAATATTAAGAAACATGGCCGCGGTGGTGTAGCCAGGCTTCTTTCGCGGAGGAAGAAGCTCTGCAATGGTTAGCACAGCAGCCTGTGGTGCGAGACTTTCCGGACGCTTTCGCGGGTCACAAAAGTCCGCCCGTCAAAAATGTAAACCGCACAGACAGCTGCTAGCCCGAGTTCAAACGGCGGACAGCATGAGAAAGGCGTTGAACAAAACGTGCGTCGTTCGAAACGTGCTGTGTGCTTCCGGGTGGAGGCCTTCCGTCTGCATGTCTCGGCCGCGGCCCTGTTTTTACCCCGCTATGCTCTCCACGGCCTGTGCTATCATTTCCCCGAACATTGCGGATGCTCCGAACGCCACAAGGAAGTACATGGAGAGGGCTATAACTAACATCTTGCCTGCCGTGTACCACTGGTAAACCTTGTTCTCCCCCTGGGATATCTTGGTCAGAAACATCGCAAGGATTATGATAACTTCTATCAGATAGATGCCTATTATAATCTGAAAGAGTTCAGGAGAAACAGCATCAGAAACCGTTCCCGGCCCCGTAAGCAGACCCCCTGTAATGTTGATGGGAAGGCTTGACCCTGCACTCAGACTCTGCAAACGTGCCCCCAAAATCGAGAGAACTTTTATGATGACCTGTGCCATGGAAACAATTAAACCCGTAACCATGGGCGTGAGAAGATACGCCTGAAACGTCATGGAGGAAACGGATTCCTGAAGGAGTTCGCGAATGTACTCCTGGGTTTCACGGATGTTGCGGAGATATTTAGAAACCGTCAGCATGCCTTCCGCAGCGTATTTCACGCCTTTCCTTGCAATGTCAACAACCATGTACATTATGTTCTTTATGAGTTTGCTCGGATAGTACCTTATAGCTCCCCACTTTTCATTGAAAAGCGATTCCTTAAACGTCATCCCCAGATTTTTCATGTTCCTCAAAGCAATTGTAAACAGCCCGGATATTTTCAAATCCTTCACATCGTCTATGGATTTCTCAAGGGCGAGTTCGGGAGGAACACCCCCGGATATCCTGTTTCCGAGCTGGAAAAGAGCAAGCTCAAACTCCCCTTCCGTTTTGAGAACATCACCCTGAATTCTTATCCTCTGAAAATTCGAGAGAAGGAAATAGCTCGCGAGTCCGAATCCTATACCCAGGGTTATGAGCAGTGACATCGAGAGTGTGAACAGATTATGTTCCCCGCTTGCCGAGAGGAAAATCCCCGGATTTTCCGAAAAGAAGAGTATGCCCGGAAGCATGAATAGAAGTGCTATTATCAGCGAAAACGGAATGACAGGAACAGCGAGCTTCTTCTCCCCCATCTTTAAAAAGAACGTCCCTTTGGGCGGGAGGTCAGGATGTCCTGAGGTGTCTACCTGCGAGAATGTTGTGGGACGTTTTTTGAGAACCGAATTTATGAACCATATTATGAAGAGGGGGAGTACAACATCATAACCCAGGAAAAAATATTCCGGTCTGGCTATATCCGAGAGAAAAACCGCTGCCATAGGAGCCATAATGCTTCCAAGTATCGGCAGCACAATCCCCATCATATGTATCACGCTTACGGGAAGTGTAAGTTCCTGCGCATAATGTTTCATCCTTGTCTTGGTCCCGTTCAGTATGACATCCAGGGCCTCGTCCAGTATGACCTCGGCCTTCCCTCCTGTATGCGTCCTGGAATCGCGTATGAGCCGGAGGGCCTCCGCGAATTCCTCATTTTCCGGTTTCCACTTCGCTATGTAATCAGTCAGTGCGTGCGAAGCGGAATAGTATTTTCCCATCTCTATGTCCCACAAGAGTCTGCGCATGTCCCAGGCAAGGGGACCGGAAATATTCGCTGCGGAGAACCTCAAAGCCTGTTCCAGATTGGGCGAAACCCTCATGGAAACCACCATGTAGAGAATTGCAAGCACAACCTGTGAAGATGCCTGTATGCGGAAGGACTTCATGAGATTCAGAGGATATTTCAGGAAGTAATAGGAGAGTCCGACCCCGGCTGCGGAGAGAAAGAGAATTCCCATAACAGGGATTAATCCGCCTGCCGCCAGTATTACGGACAGCACAACAAATGAGATTATCGTAAGAACAACAAGAGCCATCACATCATTCGGTGTGATTCTCAGACCAGTGAAGGCGATTGAGCTTTCGAGCTCTTCCCTTGTGTTTTCATCAGGAGGGTTCACCGAAAGAATTTCCCCCGATAACCTTGCCAGCCTTTCAAACCATGTAAAGGGAATTTCTTCCCTTTTTTTGAACAGTCTGAATTCCCTTGACCCTATGGAAACCCTCCTGGGGGAAGGAAATGACAATTTCTCGTACCCCCTCAGATAATCCGGGGGTTTGTCCTTCTTTTCTTCCCTGCGAAAAAAGCCGGCCATGTTTAATAATTATCCTATCCCATTAATATTCAAACACGCTTTCCCTTTATTCTTCCCTTAAGCCACTTTTCCCATTCCTCAAAAACCCTTTTCGGTTCGGCCTCCCCCACCTCTTCCCTGAGTTTTTCCACGAGGAGATGATAGTGAGTGTTGGAAAGAACAACCCATTTTGCCTCGAGGAGTTCGGGCATTTTAAGCTTGTCTGAAAACTGGACAAGGGTCTCCTTTATCTTTGCGCGCAATTTGATGTTTTCCCATACAGCATCCCAGTTCCCGGACCATTCCTTCACGTATGATGCTATCCTGTTTATCACCTCTGATTCCCCGTTCACAAGCGTGTCAGTCGGCTTTAATGTATCCTCCTTCCCCGAATATTCCATGAGGTTCACGAATCCCCCCTCCTTCACGGGGTTGGTTTCCCAGTGTTTGCGAACCTCTGTGATTTCGGTAAGTCTTCGGAACCTGTGAAGGCCGTCGGCTGAGCGCAGTGATTTGCATATAGGTATGATATCTGTTGCCTTGAAACTCGTGGGCGGAACACCGAGGTCGTTCACAACCCTGTCGTAAACCCCGTACGCGGATTCGCCGTGTATTGTCCCCGCCACCACGTTCGACAGCGCCCCTATCCTCATGGCCTCGTAAAGGGCGGACGCTTCTTTCGAACGTATCTCCCCTATGATGAGGGCGGAATCGCCAAGACGCAGAGCCGTTCGCAATGCCTCATCCGCGGGCATTTCGGACTCAACCCTCGTTATCACAGACCTCGATTTTAAGGATTCTATGTTATAACCGAGGTCTTTAAGCTGGTTTACGGGAAGTTCAAGCGTGTCCTCTATGGTGACAATCCTCACCTTCGGAAGGAGTTCGAGCATGAGCGCACCGAGAACGCTTGTTTTTCCCGCCCCTCTGCCTCCCGCCACAAGTATCGAGACCGAGCCATCCACCAGGAAAGAAAGCAAACCTGCCGCCAAAGGGTTGAGCATCTTAACCTTTATGAAGAGCGGAAGGGTCCATGGCTTGTCCCTGTGCCTTCTTATCGCGAACCCGAACCCGTGGGGCGATAACCCTCTCGTTATAACTGCAAACCTCGCCTTCCCTCCGGGAACGCCGATATCCGTGTCGAGGACGGGGTTCGCCTCATCCAGCGGCCTTCCTGATTGTATTCGCAGACGCGTGGCCCATGATTCCGCATCCTCTCTCGTGGGGATGAGGTTGGTTTCACATTCCTGGTAATCCTGGTGGTAAACGAGGATGGGCTGGCTTTCAACCGGGGAATTGATGTATATATCCTGTATCTTTTCATCTGCGAGCAGTATCTCAAGCACACCCAGACCTGCGGTGTATCTCGTGAGGATGTTCGCAAGCTGCTCGAGATCTTTTGAGGAAAGGTAGACCCCCATCTTCTCCGCAACCTCGCGTATCATGTCCCTCCCTATGTTGTAGAAAATTTCGCGAACCTTTTCCGAGCGCACGAATTCCGCTGTTTTGGGGCGGTGAGTCGCCATGTACCTTCTGGCAGCATCCAGGACAGCGTATTTTTCCTCCGGAAGCGTGAATTCCGGGGGAATTACGTGATAAAAGTAATGGGTTGAATGCGGAACCCTGTATATTTCAACCTGTATGTCGCCCCCTACTTTGTAGCGGTCTACGGATTTTCCTCCTTCCGGGGGCGCGATCATGTATCTCGTGAGCATGAAGTTGGGCCGGACGCTGGGGGCAAATATCCTTCGGTAAAGCTCCCTTGAACCCACATGATATCCTGAAAGATACGGTTTCGCGAGCTGTATGATTTTCGTCGCCTCAAGCTTTCCCTTCAGAACATCGACCACGTTCTCCTTGTAGTGCCTGTAACACCGGTAGCAGTGGTCTTTACTTTTCATCTTTATCATGAGTTCCCTTCCCTCTCTCACAAGTTCAACATACGCCCCGATGGGGTCGCGCCTGAGCAGGTTTATTGCTATGTACTGCATTCTCTGGGGGAAATCAGGATAGCACTTTCCGCACGTCTCCGGCCGCAGGGTGGAATAAGAAATCAGCCTCTCTCTCATCACGTCCTCGATTATTCTTGCTATCTCCAGAAGCATCTTCACCTGTTCGCCGGAATATTCGTATTCCCTCTCCTTCGCGAGAACCACAGAACTGACGTTCTTGTTCGCGAGGAGCTTGTCTATTACCATCGCCATGCACGTGCCGTAGTCCTCCACGGATGCGCCGTACACACAGCCCAGACAGTTTATCTTTATCCTCCTTGACTCCTCGTCATACGTATAATCACAAACCATCAGTATCGCCTTTATGACATGTGTAAATATGACATGCTGCGACGTTCGCTAGCGAACGTCATACGTTAGGTCCGACCTTACGACATGTGTAAATGCGACTCCCTGCGACACAATGATTTCGGGAGACGCAGACAGAGTCTGCGTCATACGCTAGTTGTGTCAACCGAAAGGTCCGGCCATTCTCATGTCCAACCCGTTACAATATATATTTTTCTCCGGTTTATTAAATATGGATTTTGCGACCGAACTCCCAGGTTTCGAAATCGAACTCGAGGATTTTGAGGTCAGGAAAACGAGCAGGCTCGTAACAAGGCTTTACAGCGTGAGGCCGGGCGGGAGCATCCATTGTGTTCCGAAGGTTGTTGATGGAATCGTTTACTTCTGCTCCGCTGATCAATACGTTTACGCTCTGGGTTGTGAGAGGGGGGAAGTAATATGGAAGTTCAGGACGGATGGGATGATGGCGGGAAATTCCCCTGAAATCCATGGCGATGTTCTGTACGTGGGAAACCTGTCAGGTTCCTTCTATGCGATCGAAAGGAAAACAGGCAGGAAAATCTGGGAATTTCGCTGTGGTGAAGGGGTCACGGTGAAGCCTCTCTTTTACAGAGGAAAACTCTACTTCGGTTGTATAGACGGGAATCTCTACTGTTTGACTTCCAAGGGGAAGGAGCTCTGGAGGTTCAAAACGGGAAACGAACTATTCTACTCCCCGAGTGCATGGGAGGGGAAAATATATTTTGGCTCAGGGGATTCGAACTTCTACTGCGTGGATTCCGAAACAGGCCGCGAAGTATGGAGGTTCAAAACAGGAGATGAAGTATACAGCGAGGCGCCGAGTGAAGTTTACGGCGGCGTGGTATACTTCGCCTCTCTCGACAACTATCTCTATGCGGTGGATGCGCGGTCAGGAAAAGAAATATGGCGTTTTCGGACCGGGAAATATGGAAACTGTTTTTCTCCTGTGCTCCACAAAAACATTTTATATCACGCCTCACGTGATGGTGTACTTTATGCTTTGACATCCGAGGGGGAGGAGATATGGCGCTTCAAAGCGGGCGGGCTCGTGGCTGTTGGCGTTCTCATACACAATGGAAGGATTTACTTCGGTTCAGAAGACCACAACCTTTATTGTGTCGACCTCAGAACAGGAAAAGAACTCTGGCGCTTCCAGACATCTGGTCAGGTGTGGTCTCCCCCTGCCTTGTGGAAGGATTCGCTCCTGTTCGGCTCCTGGGACTGTCATTTCTACGCCCTGACACCCAGGGGCGAAGAAATATGGAGGTTCACCACAAGCGATAGAACAATATGCAAAGTCGACCCTCCCTATAAAGTTTTCGAGGTTGTGGTAAAAAAATCAACGGAGAGCGAAGAAAAAGAGGGAGAAAAGTACGATTTGAATTTCTCTGGGGAAACGAACGAGAGCGAGTATTCCGTGAAGAGCGAATACTCATTCAAATCGGAGTATCAAATCGAATCCGAATACGGGTGAAAATCGTTCTGTTGGAGGACGATTTTTAATCCAAATCGTTTTTCAGGGAACAATTTTAATAAGGAAACGTATATTACGATATGATGGTCTCGAAATCGCAACTCAGAGAGATAAAAGAATTCGTGAAGAGAAGATGCGAGAACCTCGATTATAACCACGATTTCGAGCATGTGGAAAGGACGGTGAAACTGGCAGAATTTCTTGCGAAAAAGGAGAATGCAGACAAAGACGTTTGCGTGATAGCTGCGTGGCTGCATGATATAGAGCGAGCGAAAAACGAGGAAGTTCACGGATACCTCGGAGCGAGGACGGCAAAGCTGTTTCTGGAAAGACTGGGTTTTGACAGCGAGTTCATAGAGAAGGTATGCCACGCCATAGAATGCCACGACCTCGAGAGCATAGACAAAGCAGAAACAATCGAGGCGAAGGTCGTATTTGACGCGGACAAACTTCAGGTAATCGGACCTTTCGGCTTCATCCGCGAATTTTCCCAGTACGCTGTTTTCAACGGAAAGAAACCTCGGGAAGCAGTTGAACTCGCACTGAATGAGATGAAAAGGATATTTGAGAGACTCCAGACAGAAACCGCAAAAACACTCGCCTCGAAACCTTATGAATTCGTGCTCGAGTTCTGCGAAATGTTCAGAAAATGGGACAGACCCAAACTCTGATGGTCTGTCCGCCGGAAGAATCTCTCAGATATTTTAACCCCCGGACAAATTAATTAATAACAGGGTGAAATTCATGGACTTCATAGACCTCGAGTACGTCCCGGGGAAGGACGACGTGATAGCGGAATACTATCTCGAACCGAGAGGGATTTCTTTCGAGAAGGCGTGCAACCATATCGCCGGCGAGAGTTCGATAGGGACGTGGACAGACGTAAAAACAATGAAGCCGAGGATTGCGAAACGTTTGAAGCCAACGGTTTTCTACATCCGGAAGAAGGAGAAGATAATCAGGATAGCGTATCCCCTCGATTTGTTCGAGCTCGGGAGCGTTCCGCAGTTAATGAGTTCCATAGGAGGGAACATATTCGGAATGAAGGTCCTTCGAAACCTTCGTTTGCTCGACATCCACTTCCCCAAAAAATACGTCCTCTCATTTAAAGGACCGAAATTCGGGATTCCGGGGATACGAAGGGTATTCCACATCCGCAAACGCCCGCTCCTGGGGACGATCGTGAAGCCGAAGCTCGGACTGAACGAAAGGGAGCACGCGAAATCCGCATACGAGGCATGGGTTGGGGGGATAGACATAGTGAAGGACGATGAGAATCTCACGAATATGCGTTTCAATCGTTTTGAAAAACGCGTTCTGGAAACGCTGAAGATGAGGGATAAAGCGGAAAACGAAACAGGGGAGGGGAAATTTTACATGCCAAATATCACATCTGAAACCGGGGAAATGATAAAGCGCGCGGAGTTTGTTAAGAAGAATGGAGGGGAATACGTGATGGTTGACATCGTTTCTGTCGGATGGTCTGCACTGCAAACCCTGCGCGAATTGAATGACGGCCTCAACCTCATAATACACGCCCATCGTGCGGGTCACGCGGCGTTCACGAAGAACCCGAAACACGGGATTTCGATGCTGGTGGTGGCGAAACTTTCGAGACTGATTGGGGTTGACCAGATTCACATAGGAACCGCAAAGGTGGGAAAGATGGGAGGCGAGGGAACAGAGGAAATAGAAGACGAAATCGAGAGTAAATTCATCCCGGAGTTCGAGGGCTCCCATCTGCTCGAGCAGTTCTGGTTTCACATTAAACCGGTCTTCGCGGTCGCTTCGGGCGGGCTGCATCCCGGAAGCATTCCGAAACTGATTGAAAAAATGGGAACGAACATCATCATCCAGGCCGGCGGCGGCGTGCACGGGCATCCCGGCGGAACGAGGGCCGGGGCAAAGGCGATGAGGCAAGCTCTCGAATCGGTTATGAAGGGCGTCCCGCTCGAAGAATATGCAAAAGAACGGAAAGAACTCGCACAAGCGATAAAAAAGTGGGGGATTGCAAAGTGAAAATATGTTCCTGCGCGCGAAATTCCTTCAGGTCGAGGCCGAAAAACCGATAGTTATTCTCAACAGGGAGGACGCGGAAGAACTCGGAGTGAAACCGCTCGAGAGGGTTGAGCTCAATTTCGGTAAAAAGAAAATCATGGCCATAGTCAATGTGGCAAGCAGGATGGTAAGAGAGGGGGAAATAGGGCTTTATGAAGAAATACAGGAGCGTCTTGACGTGAAACCGGACGACAGCATAATGGTCAGAGCGGCGGCGCCTCCTAAATCCCTGGCGTTCATAAAAAAGAAACTAACCGGAGGAACACTTAAACCCCGGGAAATCCATACGATTATAAAGGATGCCGTGAACCATATGCTTTCGGACATAGAACTCACAGCCTTTGTTGTTGCCCTTTACAACCAGGGCATGAGCACGGGCGAGGTAGCAAGTCTCTCGGAATCCATGGCGAAAACCGGGAAAACCCTGAAACTTCGAACGAAAGCGATATACGACAAGCACTCGATAGGAGGATGTGCAGGCGACAAGACTTCGATTCTTCTGGTTCCCACAGTCGCATCCGCAGGTTTGACCATACCGAAAACCTCATCCCGCGCTATCACATCCCCTGCCGGAACCGCGGACAGATTTGAATGTATCGCCCCTGTTGATTTAACGCTGGAAGAAGTCAAAAGGGTGGTGAACAAAACGAACGGGTGTTTGGTATGGGGCGGTTCGGTCGATTTGGCGCCTGCAGATGACATATTCATACAGATCGAATACCCGCTTTCGATAGACCCGTTTCTTCTCCCGTCTGTTATGTCCAAGAAAAAGGCGGTGA
>CAZTCK010000015.1:0-14518 GCA_964612625.1 uncultured archaeon
CCTGCCGGGAGCTCGAGAACGTACGCGCATGGTTTCTTGGGCTTGTAAATCCTCCACGTGTCCGGGTTGATTCCGAGGGGTTTTGCGGAATGCTCGACACCCACAACCCTTTTTTCCCTGTCCGCGAACACTATATCGATCGCGAATCGCATCCCGAACATCCATATTCCGTGTTTCCTCTCGCTCCCGAAAACCATGAGCAGGCCGGAATTTCGCCCGAAGGAATCCCTGAACATCAAACCTTTCATTCGCTTCCACGGGGAATCAGCGGTCTCGAAATGCCTCGCGAGGATTTCGTTTTTGGTGAGGTTTTTAATCATGTTGAAAATTTTGGACAGAATTAGGATTTAAAGTTTTCCTGATAATAAAATGTATGGCCCGCGGAGGACATTCAAAATACAAGATTATCAAAGTTCTGGAAACCTCATTCATGGGCGGTACGATTGACACAGGGGAGAAGATATTTCTGGGTTTCGACACGCTCTCTGAGCTTTACGGCAGAGGTTTGTCCGAGGAAGAGAAAAGAAATCTGGTTGAATTCGCAAGGATAGCGAACTGGGAACCGGGTCATGAACTAGCGAGCCCGGAAGAAGGCGTGATTCTACCCGTGGAGAAATACGTTCACTCCGACAGGAGTTTTCTGGGAAGGTATTTCGTAAGGCTCCCGAAAAATGAGACGGGGAGGTACAGGTATGTTGAAGTGAGGCCTGAGTAATCACCCCAGAACATCCTGTTCTTCTTTCAGCTCGTTTAACTGGTCCTTAATTGATCTCGCGAGTTTCGGACCTATAATTCTCGAAAGGCTTTCAAGCGGAATCTTCCGGAGGTCGGAAAGCTTCCGCAGGCCGGAATTGTAAAGCATGCGCGCTCGAATCCTCCCTACACCTTTCAGCCGGACAAGCGGGAGGAGTTCCTCACGGATTCCGTATTTCACACGGAGTCTTGTCTTTCGGATGTGTTTGAGGGCGGATTTCAGCCCCAGGAGGAGGGCGAGTTCCTGTGTGGCGTAAAGCAGCCAGTCGGCGTTCGAAATCCTCGTCTGCAGTTCGCCGGGCGTCACCCCGAACTTTTCGTATATTATGTCCTCCCCCAGCTCCTCTATCCATTCGGAGAAGAACCACGCCGTTTTCAGCGCCCGGAGGTAGTCGTCGTATTCGATATCCCAGGGGTTCGGGGGTTTCTCGAGCAATTCCTCTTTCGAAAGCAGTTCGTTTATCTTCTCGAAATCGTTCTTTCGCAGGGATAACGAAGGCTGCATTTCTATCGTGCGGGAAATCATGTGGAGCAGGGCGAAAGGTCCGATATGCCTGTCCGCTTTTTTGAGATTTTCTATCAGATAATTTGCAGTGACCGGGTCGATATAAAGCTCGGAAACCCTTCTGCCAAGAAGTGTCGCTTCCAGTTTCTCGTCTTTTGAAATCTCGCTCGCTTTCCTGAACGGGTTTTCTTTCTCGCTCGTTCTCTCGCCTTTCACGAACCCGAAATCCTTGAGCATGTCCACTACGTCCTCCAGTTTTTTCTTCAGAAGGGAAAGATCCTGATATTGATAAGCGTAAAACGTCCGGGAAAAGAAATCGAAAAGTTTGTCTTTCGAAAGCGCAACACCCGATGCTATCAGAGCGAGCGTGTGCATGCGGAGGACCGGTTCGACCCCGAGCTTCGATTGTATCCTTTCGGATTCGCCCCTGATGTAAGTATCGAAAACATATTCCGCTTCCCCCCTGCTCTTCGCTATCAGAATCGCCTCACCTTCTTTGTCGTATTTAGGCCGCCCTGCGCGGCCCATCATCTGGTGAATTTCGAGGACGGGGATGTAATCGCTCCCGTAACCCGAGTAAAACCGCTTTAAATCGCGTATCACGACCCTGTACGCGGGGAGGTTAACGCCCCATGCAAGGGTGGGCGTGGCAGTTATAACCTTTATCAACCCCTCTTTGAATCCATTCTCGACAAATTTCCTCTGTTCGTTCGTCAGGCCTGCATGATGGAAGGCGACGCCGTCAAGAATCTGATTCGAAAGCTTTTCACACTGCGGAGTAGGTTTTTCGAGCGCGTTAAGGACACTTTCGGATAATTTTCTGAGTTTGTTTTTCTCTTCAGGCCCGAGCGCCTTCTTCACGAGCTTCCCCAGATTCCCTGCGAGCGATTCTGTGTTCTTCCTTGTGGACACGAAAATTAATGTCTGCTTACCTGCGCGAATCGTTTTCTCCGTTATTTCGAATTCGGGCGGGTGTTCGTTGTCAAGGGATTCCTTTCGCTTTTCCGGGTGATAGTGTATTTCCCCGCCAAAACACACGCCCCTGTAAAGTTTCACAGGTCTGTAGTCCGAGCGAATCCCTTTCGCTTCCAGCCACTCCGCGATTTCCTCGTAGTTCTGGATGGTCGCGGATAATGCGAGAATCTGCGGGTTCACGAGGGTTTTGAGTTTCGTGATGATGATTTCAAGGGTCGGTCCCCTTCCCGGGTCGTTGAGCAGATGGATTTCATCTATCACGACCAGTCCTATCTGGTCGAGCCAGGAAATTCCGTGACGAAGTAAAGAATCGAATTTTTCGGACGTCACGATTATGAGGTCGAACCTCGCCAGCCACGGGTCGGAGGAATCCAGATCCCCTATACTCATCGCCACCTTCACCCCCAGCCCCTTATATTTCTCCCTGAACTCCTCGTATTTTTCGCTCGCCAGCGCGCGCAGGGGAACGATGTACACGACCTTCCTCCCCTTTTTAATCGTGTTGAGCGCCGCGAACTCGGCTATCAGTGTTTTGCCGCTCGCTGTGGGCGCGGCGACCACGAGACTTTCACCTTTCAAAATCCCCGCTTTTATCGCTTCCTTCTGCACGGGGTTGAGCTTCGAAATCTTCGACCTCTCCAGAACCTCTTTCACCACAGGATGTTCGAATTCCATAGTTATAAAATGAGAGGTTAAGATTAAAAATGGGTCCAGCAGGTCACGCAAACCAACTTAAAATTTTAAGTAGCCCGACAAATTATTAAGTGATTCCCATGGATATTGAAAAGCGCATAGAACTGATTTCACAGGTGGGAGAGGAGATAATCACCCCGGAAGACCTCCGGAATCTTCTCGAAACCAAATCCCATCCCATCGCGTATGATGGCTTCGAGCCGAGCGGACACGTTCATATAGCGCAGGGCCTGCTGAGGGCTATAAATGTGAACAAGATGCTGAAGGCCGGATGTCGTTTTAAGATGCTCGTCGCTGACTGGCACGCATGGGCGAACAACAAGATGGGCGGTTCACTCGAGAATATTCAGCTTGTCGGGAAATATCTAATAGAGGTGTGGAAGGCATGCGGGATGCGAACCGAGGGCGTGGAGTTTGTCTGGGCATCTGAATTCGTGAGGGATGAGGGATACTGGAAGAAGGTTATGCAGGTTGCGAGACATTCCACCGTGAAACGTATCATACGCTGCGGCCAGATAATGGGGAGAAAGGAAAGCGAGGTCCTGCAGGCCTCGCAGATTCTCTATCCGTGCATGCAGTGTGCTGACATTTTCCAGCTCAGGGCGGATATCTGCCAGCTGGGAATGGATCAGAGAAAGGTGAACATGCTTGCGAGAGAAGTGGGACCGAAGCTTGGTTACTGGAAGCCGGTCGTCGTTTCCCACCACATGCTCATGGGTCTGTTAAAACCGGCGAGTGAAACGAAGGACAAAATAGAAAGGGCAATTGAACTTAAGATGTCAAAATCGAGGCCGGATTCGGCGATATTCATGACCGACTCCCCGGAGGATGTTAAAAGGAAGATAACCAAGGCATACTGCCCGCCGAAAGAGACGAGAGAGAACCCTGTTCTCGAATACGCAAAGTACATAATTTTCGAGAAGTTCAGGGAATTCAAAATCTCCCGGCCGGCGAAGTTCGGCGGGGATGTTTCTTTCGGGACGTATGCGGAACTCGAAAAAGCGTATGCGAAAGGCGAAATCCATCCGCTCGATTTGAAGAACGCTGTGTCTTTGTATATCAATCAGCTTCTCGACCCTGTTCGTGAGCATTTCAAAAAGAACAGGAAGGCGAAAGAACTGTTCACGAAGGTGGGAAAACTCGAGGTCACGAGGTAGCTATGCCAACAACCACCGGTCACAGACCGGCGGCATGACGGCTGTGTGATTTCAGGGGCATGCCTGCGAATATGATTCCTGTCCTCCGCCAGTCGAGGACTGGCGGAATTCTTTTTAAATTAACCAGGGAACGTACACTGCGACTTCCCTCACCCCGAATTTCATATCTTTTATCGGTTTTTTTCCGAATTCCTCTTTGGGATAGACCCAGTACGCGGAGATGAGGATGTCGTAGCCCGTTTTCTCTTTCGTGCGAACCCTCACCCTTAACTTCTTCACGTAATCGCAGACATACCACTCGGTTTTCCCCGGCCTTTTGTATTCTTTCCGCTTCACCGAGAGGAGAAGCTCTATCCATCCGTTACGCACGCGTTCCTGACCGATTTTCAGCATCGCCTCAATATCCTCTTTCACGGAAACGACATCGCCTTTCGAAAGTCCCACGAAGCCGTAGGGATAGGGATGGGAATGGTAGCCACCGATTATTTCCGTCCGGAGAGACTCGAACGCCCGCAAAACACGTCTGAAAGCGGCCTTGTTTCCGTGTATGACCTCGGAAGGCGTGCGCTTCTCCATCTGAAACGGGTAAACCTCTTTCACGGAAACGACCTTTGTTCTTTTCCCCCTTATTTCCCTGATTGCGTTCCTCCCGAGCAACGCCCCGTTCGTCTCCCTGTTATAGACCTCGATAGCGGACGCTATCAGCGTGCGGAACGAGCGTCTTTCTATGAAAACATCACGGAATTCCATTCGCCTCCCCATGTTTATTATTGTTCATCCGAATAATAAAACCGGCTTACTCCAAAAATTTCTGCACACAAAGTTTATAAAGTGTTCGGGCAAAATATTTATTGATGCAAGGAAATGTTGCCAACGGAACCGCAGACACGTTTTCTTCACTCCTGAGGCTCATTAAGCTCAAGTTTTGGATGTATTGTTAAACCCGTCATTTCAACCGTTTCGTCTTCTAAAAAATTTCGGGTGTTGAAATGATGTTGCGTTATCTCTCCGGGCTGAAAGAGGATTTTTGTGAACTTTCCATTAATGAAATGGTCGAGTCCCTTTTCAGACTCGCGGAGAAGTGCCTTAACAGGAAAAGGGTGGAAATACTCAGGGCTGTGGCGAGCAACGGAGACAAAACCATAACATCTGTCGTGAACGTGGTTTCGAAGTCTTCAGGTTACCCGAAATCCACGGTATGGGTGAACGTCAACTTCCTCAAAGAGATCGGCCTCATAAAGAATACACGCGGAAAACCCGTGAGGCTGACGCAAATCGGCATGATAGTCTTGGAAAGAATGGAGGGTGAACGGAACAGAGGATGAAACCATGTATCACTATAAGCTTCGCGGGGATGGACGAAATGGTTTTGAAAGACCAGAAGAAGAAAGGCCTCTTAACGCAGGCCCTGGAAGACGGGTTCAAGAAAGCGGTAGAGATGTGTTTGTTAATCATAGCGGTAGGTTTGCCGCCGCAGGTCATTCTCCTCTCTTCCCTTGCCGTGTTCACGGGCTCGTTAACGTTCAAAGCCATGATACTCAGAGTCAAGAAGGGGGTGAAGTGAAATGAGAGGGAGAGCAGTGGAGAGGATAGAAATGTCCTACGGAATATTTCAGGGCGAGGGAGTAGTGTTCGAAAAAAGGGAAGATGGCGTTTACTTTGAAAGCAACATAGGGAACACGTTCAGAAAACTCGAATGTGTGGAAGAGCCAAACGTCAATTTTCCCGAAACTTCAGAAGGTTACGGGATTTATGGGGATTAAAACAAAAGGAGGTGAGAAAATGAAGATGGATGTGAAAAAGGGTGGTGGCCTCTGGCTTTAGGGTAGAACTGGACGAGAACGAATTCCCGGACTATTTTTACAACATAGTGCCGGATCTCCCGAAACCTCTGCCACCACCATTAAGCCCCGCAACGAAAGAACCGCTCGACCCGAAAATGCTGGAACCCCTGTTCTGCAGAGAACTTATAAGACAGGAAATGTCGAAGGAAAGGTATGTCAGGATTCCCCGGAGACTCAGGGAACTCTTTCTGAAACTGGGAAGACCCAGACCGCTCTGCAGGGCGGAAAGGCTGGAGAAGTTTCTGAAACTCCCCGAAAACGTCAGGATATACTACAAGAGGGAGGACCTCTCACCCGTGGGTTCCCACAAACCGAATACAGCAATTGCGCAGGCGTATTACGCGAGCAAATCAGGGATTGAAACACTAACGACCGAAACGGGTGCGGGTCAGTGGGGAAGCGCGCTCTCCATGGCATGCGCTTTTACCGGGATGAAATGTGTGGTGTACATGGTGAGGATAAGCTACGAACAGAAACCTTACAGGAAATTCGTGATGAGAATGTTCGGGGCAGAAGTTCACCCCTCCCCGAGCAGGGATACGGAGATAGGCAGGAAAATACGCAGGCGCTTCCCGGACACCACAGGGTCGCTGGGCATAGCGATATCAGAGGCCATAGAAAAGGCAATGAGGGATGAAGCAACGAATTATTCACTGGGCAGCGTTCTGAACCATGTTCTCCTCCACCAGACAGTAATCGGTCTCGAGACACAAAAGCAGTTTGAAATAATCGGGGAGAGGCCGGATGTGATAATAGGGTGCGTGGGCGGTGGGTCGAACTTTGCAGGTCTCGCCTATCCGTTTATGCGGGACAGACTTTCAGGGAAGGAGAAATACGAGTTCATAGCAGTTGAACCGGAGGTTGTCCCTAGCATGAGCAGAGGTGAGTACAGATACGATTTCGGGGATACGGGGAAACTCACACCGCTCCTGAAGATGTATACACTCGGGTGTGATTTCATTCCCCCGCCCATCCATTCGGGTGGTTTGCGCTACCACGGATGCGCCCCCAGCCTGAGTTTCCTGAAAAGCACGGGATTCGTGAAAGCGAAAGCCTACAACCAGAGAGAGACATTCGAAGCGGGAAGGATTTTTGCAAGAACCGAAGGCATAATACCTGCTCCTGAAACAAACTTTGCGGTTAAGGCAGCGATAGACACAGCGAAAGAAGCGAAGAAGGACGGCGGAAAGAAAACTATAGTTTTCAACTTCAGCGGTCACGGATTGCTCGATTTGCAGGGATACTCGGAGGTTTTGAAAATATGATTTGCCTCGAAAAATCCAAAAACCTGAAGCCGCATGAGATGGTGGACAGAAAACATTTGAGTAGTGTTATGGGAGACATTATAAGGGATGGTGTACTAAGGGAACCTGTGATAATTGACAGGGGAACAAAGATAATCCTCGATGGACACCACAGGTGCGAAGCCCTCAAAAAACTGGGGTTTTCCAGGGTGCCTGTCTTCCCTGTAGATTACAGCAGCCCGGAAATAGAAGTGGTCTCAAGAAACGGTTTGAAGGTTTCGAAAGAGTTGGTTATCCGGAAAGGTCTGGGAGGGGACCCTTACCCTCCCAAGACAACCAAACATATAATACCGAAAACGCCCAAAAATATAAACATACAACTGGAAATGTTAAAGTAGCTGGCGGAAGGAACATGAAATTCGAAATCAACCCGTGGGGCTCTGAGGATGTGAAGGACTACGAAAAATTGGCGAAGGAGTTCGGAATCCGGCCTTTCGGGTCTCTATTGAAGAGAATGAAGGAGCCCCACTTACTCATGAGAAGGGGCGTGGTGTTCGGGCACAGGGATTTCGATAAGATACTGGATGCGGTCGAAAAAGGCGAAAGTTACGCTATGATGACGGGGCTCATGCCTTCAGGGAAATTCCATCTGGGTCATAAAATTCTCGCGGAGCAGATAATATACCACCAGCAGGTTCTCGGAGGGAAGATATTTCTCTGCGTCGCAGACATCGAAGCGTACAACATGCGGCTCAACGATATGGAGACCTTGCGGAAGACTGCGATAGAAGAATACCTCCTGAACTACATCGCCCTTGGTCTGAAACCGAAAAACTGTGATTTCTACTTCCAGAGCGAGCGTTCAAAAGACCCTGACCAGGCGAACGCATACTATCGTCTGGCCGGGATGGCCGCGAGGAAAACGACATTTAATGAAATGCGTGCGATTTATGGCGAAATTTCACCCGCGAAGGTTATGTCTGTGATGATTCAGGTTGCGGATATTCTCCATCCCATGCTCCGGGAATTCGGGGGGTTCAAACACGTGGTTGTCCCTGTGGGAATAGACCAGGACCCGCACATCCGTCTGACCAGGGATATCGCCTCGCGTTTCGAAAAAGAATACGCCTTCCCTTCCTTGCCTTCCTCGACATATCACCGTTTCATCAAAGGATTGAAGGGAGGGAAGATGAGCTCCAGCGATCCTTATTCTTATATCGCTCTCACCGACGAGCCGGAAAGTGTGAGGACGAAGATCATGAAGTACGCGTTTTCAGGAGGGAGGGAAACGATTGAGGAGCACAGGAAGAAGGGCGGGATACCGGAAATAGACGTTTCGTTCCAGTATCTATACACACAGTTCGAGCCGGATGACAGGAAGATAAAGCAGATATATGATGATTACAAATCAGGGAAAATGTTAACAGGCGAACTGAAGGAAATACTTATAGAGAAACTGGAGAAGTTCCTCCGCGAACACCAGAAGAAGAGGGAACGCGCGAGGAAACAGATTGACAAGTTCTTGAAGTAAGTTTTTATAAAACCTGTCTTAATTATTTTTTAAGCAGAACCATTAGTGCGGGGGTACCCAAGAAGCCTTTTTTCAAGAAAAAGGCTTCAGCCAAAAAGGAGGCTACTCGCATTCGCTCGTTACGCCTTCCAGAGAAAAAAGGCTTTGGGAATGGCTAAAACATGACCACTCCGTGAGGAGGGTCTTGGCCGAAGGGGCAGGACTTAAGATTCCGTGTCTTTCGAAAATCTTAAGTTGCGACTTAACGGATGAGCGGCCCCAAGGTATGTGATGGCAAGATGATCAGACAATTGGACATCCTGTGGCTTAGAAGCTTTTTACGGGAGCTGGGGCTTCCACAAAAAGCTTCAGCAAAAATGCAAAAAGCTGGGCAATGCCTTCCAGGGTTCGAAGAACCCTTTTCCAGGAGCGCGAAGAGCGAAAGACGAAGTCTTTCCTTCTCGTTGGTCTTCGCTTCCTCAAAAGCGTTCACGGAAAAGTTCGAGTATCCCTGCCCCCGCATTATTTTTACATGAAACCGCTGAAACGTCACGTATTAGCGAAAGACGCAGGTTTCGCCTGCGTCAAACCATACCTTTATACTCACATCTGAAAAATCAATAAATAAAAATAGAGAGGGCGTTTCGTGCCGTGTCCCTGAACTTACTTTGTCAGTTTTATGTCAATCGTTGACACGTTCAGCTCTGCGTTGTTCTCCCCTGTGATCTTCTCTGTCCCTATCTCTATCTCGTGCTTAACGTCGTTTATGAACCTGTTCCTGACAACTTCCACGACATCAACTGCTCGGGATATTGAACGACCTCTTGCCTTTATGTGTACTTCCTTCGCACCCTCTGAAAACTGCGTTATCACAGCAAGCACGTAGGACATCGTAGGCTTCTTGCCCACAAAGATCACGTTGTCATCCGCTTTTGCTTTCGGTTTTTCTTCTTCCATTTTCTTCTCTTCCTCTGCCATACTAAGCACCTCCTTGTTCAAATGCTTTAAGGCCAATTGCTGGTTCTATAGGATTGGCCGGTTATATTTAAATAATTGAGTCCGTGCTTTTAAAGGTTTTCCTCATGTAATTTTAACCAGATATTCAAAACTTATCGGCTCGAAACTCACGCCGGTTCCGTTGAACACGGGAAATTCCCTGGACGTGTCGGTGATGATGACATTAATGGTGCACGGCTTTATTTTTTTGTCAGCATTTATTGTTATTTCATAGTTTCCGTCAATCCTTTTTTCGTCCCTGCAATCATTAATTTCCCCAAAAACTTTCTTGCTCTTCTCGTATAGAGAAAAGAATTTGAAATCATAAATTCTGTTCAGGTTGGGAGAAATCTCAAGCCTTACCGATTTCTTTTCAGTGGCTGTGGTTTTGACTTCTTCAAAATAAATGTTGTCCTGCGTTGTGATAGACACATTGAGGTATTCGTTACTGAGTTCCTCCACTGCTATGTTGCTTTCGTTAAGTGCCGGAAATCTTATAACCTTGCCCAAAAAAACATAATTTCTGTTGGTGTAATTTTGCATGTTATCTGCTATTTTTTTTCTCAGGACATTTCTGACTTCATCCCTGTTCATGTTGAGTTCGTTTTTTTTCGTAGCCCATCCTCCGTTCTTTCCTGTATCATACATGGCCTGATAGACGGAGAAGTCCAGAGAACTCCTGACATATAAAGCAGCCACTTTCAGGGCATTACTCGTAACGTATAAATCCTCCTTAAATTCAAGTTCAGACTTTTTCTCTATACTCTTGGACCAGTGAAACTGCAAACTTGAGAATATTATTATGGCTACCGCTATTAAAAGGATTGAAAGGAATAACGCACCTTGCCCCCTCTTCATGTTATCATCTCCACGCTTCCTGTTTTCCCGTTTGGCATCGGTATCGTAACCGAGAGTGCAGAGCTCCTGTGTGATTCCTGTTCGCAGTTTGCAGGAACCGGTTGGGGAAAGTAGGGACACGGATCCACGGATTTATCATCGCTCTTAAACTTACTTCTGCTAAGTTCAAAGTGTAAATGTTCGCCTGTTTTCCCTTTAACAAGTCCTGTCCTTCCTGATTTTCCTATTGGATGATTGGGCTGTATATCCTTTCCAAGTTCATAACCCACGTTTACGTACACCTCGCTCAAATGGTCATAATGAGTATAAAATTTTTCACCTCCTGAAAAGTGTTCTATAACTACGTAGTTGCCCAGACCTCCATTACAGCAGCAGAAAGGGTCGCTGCTTGATTTGCAAGAATCTATGTTCTTGCACACATCCGGAGAAGGTTTGCAGTTTTTTCCTACTGCCACAACCATGCCTTTGCTGTATGCAGAATATACTTCGGTTCCTTCCGGTACAGCGAAGTCTATTCCCCCATGGAAATCCTTTTTTCCGGAAATCTCCCTCCATCCGTAACCGCTTGAGATGGAACGGTAATTTTTAACGGGCCAGTTCAGAGTGATTTTGCCCTGAAAAAAGGTTCCTCCCATAGGTGGTTTCAAAGACGTGAATTCCTTTAGAAGTTGCCTGTTTTCATCCCACACAGAGAGGTCGTAAGTGCCGAATTTTTCGAGTGTTTCGGAGATGTTCCTTTCGAGATGGCCCGGTACATCATCTGCGAGGTAGGAACCGAGGATGGTCATGTAATTCATCCCGTTTTTTTCCGAACGGAGGAAACTGAGTATCTGGGTTCCCCTGTCCTGAATATCTATGTACACACTCACTTCACCCTTTATCTTTAAAATTCCCACGAGGTTGTTTATCTGCATAAAAATAAAAAATGCTCCAAGTATACTCGCCGCTATCACTACGAGTGCCAGCGTGTCTATCATTCCCTTCTTAAATCTCGACATACAGCTTACCCACATTTATCGTTCTTATTCCCGAATTATCGTAGAGAATGGAAACCCATATTTCGTGGTCAGGTTTCGAAATATGACCGGGGAATTCCCATTTTCTCTGGGTTTCCAAATCAACAACCTCCGCTTTCACATCAGGTTTGTCTATACCGCAGATATCTTTCATACTCTTTCCTTCGTATTTGTCAAGCGTTGAAGATGATATGTGGTTCGAATCCCCTCCGTCAATAGTTGTTAAGCAGTACTCGACAATGTGCGTTGCCTCAATTGCCCTTATCGTGTTAATATCCGATGTAACACTTCCCCCGAAAGAGAGGATGTTACCCATAATCATAAATATTATGAAAACCACTGTGCCCATGAATATGAGGAGGGCGAATGTTATATTCAGATATTCGTAATCCCCCTTCATTTATGTAACCTCCCATTCCCTTTTTTTGCAGCTTGCATGATAACATGCGTAATAACAATCGGGATTTCTTTCGAAGCACGGCTTGTATTCACCGAATATCTTTCTGACATAATTGTATGTCTCGTCGCCTTTTGCGCCCTGACAGCATGAAACGGGGTTACCTTTGTCGTCTTTGCATACCTTTATGCTGCTTCCGGAGTATATGAGCTGTTTTATTTTGTCCCAGCAGCCGGGTTCGTTTTTTTTGCAGTTCTTTTTGACCAGTTCGAGTATTTTTCCGCAGTTATAACTGGCGACCATGACCCTGTCAAGGTCTTCGCCCTGAGTGTATGGTTCCAGAACCTTCCTTCTGTCGTGAAGGTAGATTATGCCCGCCTTTATGTTGTCCAGAGGGTTCCTGTAGTCTATGGTTTCTCCGTATTTTTGGGCGACATAATTCGCTGTAGAAGGCAACAACTGCATAATTCCGTAAGATTGTCCCGTGAATGACGTTTTCACCTTTCCCTGAAAGTCGCAGTGCCTGAATCCGCTTTCTGCGGTTATGACGGCACGGACAATATCTTTATCAATTCCGTATTTCGAAGAGTAGGTGTCTATGAGACGCTTCACCTCGCTCTCTCCCGGTTCTGTGCAGAACTTTATATCGCCTTCCCCGATCTTCTCTATTTTAACTTCCCCGCCTGTTTCCTTGGAAAGGCTTATGAATCTCGCCCCGGATAGAACAAGAGAATTCCGACCCGAACCAATATCAACAAACCCTATGAAGGGGACAGCCTCGCTCGTTGCCGACTTTTTGAGGTTAACTATAGTGCATGTTCCGCCTGAACATTTTTCGCACCTGCAGTTTTCTCTGCTGCAGTACAAGTCGCAGTCCTGTTTGCTGGGGAAAAGTTTTGTGAATTTCTGACCACCTTCTCTGTAGACGGTAACCTTGAGGTAGTACACAGAGGGTCTTTTTCTGAAATGCGTTAGCGTCCCGAGCCATGTATATTTCTTGATTTCCACATCGCATGGCTCTTCGAAGTCTCTCTCGATTATACCCTTGTCAACCGCTGACAGCGCGCTTATGTAATAGGCAAGCGTGTGCGCAATATACGATGCCCTCGCTTCATCGCTCGTTTTCAGGCTCGGGGTCAGGGACCTTGTCAGAATTGTCGTAAAGAAGAGCATGCCTATTATAATTACGCCTATGAACATGAACATCCTGGCTCCAGGGATATCACCCTTTTTCATGTTCACAGCACACATTTGTCCTTTGAACTAACCACATCCCAGCTGTATATGTCAACATATTTCTGGCTGGGGTTGACCTGGAATTTCAGGCAGTAGTAAATCTCGGAATCCTTTTTCGGACCTTCCAGCCTGTCTCCGGGAAGGGTGTTGAAATACATATCGTAAATATTTCTGCAAACGACATCGGGCGCTACGAGTTTTGCTACGACTTTCTCCCTCCCGGATTTCACAGCATTCCAGAAAGAAATGTCTCTTTTGAATATGAGCACATGAGCGTCTGCATCATCCTTGCATTTCACCTCTTTCATCCCCTTCGCCATGACCCTCCAGTTTTTGTTCGTGAATACAACCTCCTCGATGCAATCGGTAACTCTTACGGGAACGGCGAACCCTGTTTTGGATTTTGCTTTTTTGAACTGTTCCAGAAGGATGTCTATATCTCTCAGGGTATCCGAAACGCATTTTCCGTATGCAAGATAGTTAAACTGCCTTATTCCTATCGGTATGACAACAAGAGCCAGCATGAAGGCTGAAAGCATGACAAACAGCACTATAACGTTTACGCCCTTCTTCATAAATTTAATTTTGTTTCCGAAGTTTAAAAAACAGCCACGGATAGAGGGCACTCTGAATGAGAGGGTGTTCGCCGGGCGGCCTGTCAAATGTATTGGCCACTCCCATGATGAAGACAGCTATGATGATAATTGTAATCACGCCTATCAGAAATATCATAAACCAAAACAACATATCTCCGGTAATGCCTTTTTTCATGAATTTCGCCTCATATGTAACCGAGGAACTTCGCTGCGAGCATCGCCATGATTGCAAGCACGATTATACCCATAATTATAATCGTTATTCCCGAAGGGAGTCCCTGCACAAAACCTTTCATATATAAATTTTGGTGCGGTGTTGCTTATATACATGTCCCCTTTGCTTCCGGCCAAACTTCGAACCAATTTATAGTAATTGGGATAATTATAAACTATGGGAAAGGGTCAGTACGATATGCTTAAAACTCCTTCTGGTATGATACTCGTCGTAATTTTTGTTCTGGTTGTTGTTATCGGACTGGCGAGTCAGGGGGGGCTGCTCAATGAAATTAGAGAGGAATTTAAAAAAATGTTCGAAAAACCAAATGTTACAATCTCCAATTACGAGATTGCAAAAAAATCCACATGTTATCTGGTTTGTGCGATAAATTCCGTTCTCGAGGGAAAGGAAGAGGATTGTTCACATTGTGAGATGATAAAGACAGATCACCACCCTTCCATGGAATGCCAGCATACGAGCGGAGGGGACCTCGAGTGCGTGGTGAAGGATTTTTATTTGCC
>CAZTCK010000016.1:0-14448 GCA_964612625.1 uncultured archaeon
AGCGGTGCAGAGTCTCTCGAGGTCGGGCGTATGAGAAATTATTTCAACAGTCGGTCTGAACATAAGAATCCCCGGCTTTATTTATTATCCGCTCTGAAATTTTATAAGTATCGGTTGGAGGAATTTGGACCGGACGGAAACAAATAGGAAAGGGATAAAAGAAATGAAGGGCGGGAAGTTTACATGGAAGTCGTCTTCTTTCTGCTTGCTATTTCAAGTATTTTATTTGCCGCATCTACAAGAGTATCCTGCTTTACCCTTTTCTCCATGTCCCTGTCACCCCTCCTTGATTTGACTTCGGTGTTCAGTTCATTGTAAAATTCTTCTATCTTCAGTTGTACTGCCCTTTCTTCACCTGTTATTGCCGGGTGCGACTCGCAATACTCTGACAAAATGATATATCTTTTGACTTTGCCATCTTTCTCCGTGACTTTCACATAGTGAACTGGGCTTTCAAGGTCTATCATAAGTATGTCATTATTTCTGACTATTCCATAATGGCTGTGGGGAACGACGGATTTCAACTCTTCACCACTGTCTAAAAATCCGCACTCGATTTCGTCGTCTTTCCCGATCAGGTATACTGATTTTTCCTTTTCGCCGATTTTTACAATATCATTTCCGCTGTAATCTTCCATTTCTTTCACCTCCTCGATAATTTTAATTAAAACAAGATTTAAATACTTTTTGGTAGTAACAATTCGGCATACACCACATCCGGATATTTTCTAGGATGGCTAAACATTAATAAGACAGATTGCAAATATTTTAGCGGGTGAAGAGGATG
The DNA here is from genome assembly GCA_964612625.1 of uncultured archaeon. GTDB lineage: Archaea > Aenigmatarchaeota > Aenigmatarchaeia > QMZP01 > QMZT01 > CAZTCK01. The sequence continues at coordinate 788 of CAZTCK010000016.1, forward strand.
GAGGGATATGACGTTGTGATTATCGGGGCGGGCTCTGCGGGCTACACCGCAGGCATATACGCCACGAGATACGGACTGCGCACGCTTATTATCGGGGCAGAGCCCGGAGGGCAGGTGAACGAGGCGTATGAGATTGATAATTACCCAGGTTTCCTCTCGGTTAACGGGGCCGAACTTATGAAAAAATTCAGGGAACACACGGAAAAACTTGGAGCGAAACTCCTGATTTCCGAGGTTAAAGATGTACGAAAGGAAGGGGAGAAGTTCCTCGTGAAAGCGGGCGGGGAGGAATACGCAGCAAAATCCGTCATCCTTGCGACCGGTTCGAAAAAAAGGAAACTTGGCCTTCCCGGAGAGGATGAACTCCGGGGAAGAGGGATATCATACTGCGCCACATGTGACGCCCCGTTTTTCAGAGATAAAACAGTCGGTGTGATAGGAGGAGGGAACTCCGCGGTGAAGGCGGCGATTCTCCTCGCGGAGCATGCGAAGAAGGTCTATCTCGTATACCGGAGGAAAAAAGAGAACATGAAAGCGATGCCGTTCTGGATTCGCAAGGCGGAGGAAAATGAAAAGGTGGAAATGATATTCGAGGCGAGACCGAAGGAAATAAGGGGAAAGGAAAAACTGGAAGCAGTGGTCTTCGACCAGAAGGGGAAGGATATTGAGATAAAGATGGACGGGCTCTTCATAGAAATCGGAACCGAGCCGGAGAACGCGCTCGCGAAAAAACTCGGGGTTTCCCTTGACGAGAGGGGAAAAATAGAAGTGAAGAACGATATGTCAACGAATATTGAAGGCGTGTTCGCGGCCGGGGATGTGACGAACGCATCGAACGACTTCGAACAGATAGTGACCGCCTGCGCGGAAGGGGCAATAGCGGCGAAGAGCGTATACGAATACGTGAAGGGAAAGAGTAAGTTATAAATACCACGCTTCCAATTATTACAATTAATTTCATTTTCACGTGCTTGTCACGGATTTAAAACTCGGGGTGATGTCATGAGAGGGAAGGTTGATCCCTTTGAGTCTGCCCAGAAGCAGCTTAAAAGGGCGATAGATGTTCTGAAAATGGGGGAGGATGTTTATGAAGTTCTGAAAGAGCCGAAGGAATACCTGGAAGTCTCGATTCCTGTCAGAATGGACAACGGAAAAATCAGGGTATTCAGAGGGTACAGGGTGCACCACAACAACGCGCGCGGTCCGTACAAAGGAGGTATACGTTTTCACCCGGATGTGAATCTGAGCGAGGTGAAAGCCCTTGCCTCGTGGATGACGTGGAAGTGCGCGGTGGTAGGGATTCCGTACGGCGGGGCGAAAGGCGGGGTGGTGTGCAACCCCAAGGAGATGTCAAAAAACGAACTCGAGAGGTTATCGAGAGGGTACATAAGGGCTGTAGCGAATTTCATTGGACCGGAGAAGGATGTGCCGGCTCCGGATGTCTACACCAACCCCCAGATAATGGCGTGGATGATGGACGAGTTCTCAAAAATGAAGGGTTACAACGTTCCCGGCGTTATAACAGGAAAGCCGGTTGAGGTGTTCGGTTCCGAAGGAAGAAACGAGGCCACGGGTCAGGGGCTTGCCTACGTTACACGGGAGGTTATCGGGTACCTCAACCTAGACCCAAAGAATTTGACCTCGGTCATACAGGGATACGGGAATCTCGGGCACGTGGTGGCGGACCTCTACTACAGCATGGGCATAAAGGTCATAGCGGTCTCCGACTCGAAGGGGGGCATATACAACCCTGACGGCCTGAACCCCCACGAAGTCCTGGCGCACAAGAAAAAAACAGGGAGCGTTGTCGGCCTGAAGGGGACCAAGAAGATAACGAACGAGGAGCTTCTCGAAATGAAATGCGATATCCTCGCTCCGTGCGCCCTTGAGAATGTCATAACAAAGGAGAACGCGCACAAAATAAAGGCAAAAATCGTGATAGAGGGGGCAAACGGTCCGACCACGCCGGAGGCGGATGAGATCCTCCGCAAAAAGGGCGTGCTCGTCGTCCCGGACATCCTGGCAAACGCAGGAGGCGTGACCGTGTCGTATTTCGAGTGGGTGCAAAACCAGACAGGATATTACTGGTCGAAGGAAGAGGTCAATGAAAAGCTCGACAGAATTATGACATCCGCTTTCAGGAACGTCATGCAGATGAAGGAGAAGTACAAAGTGGACATGCGCACAGCGGCGTACATACTCGCTGTAAAGAGGGTCTCGGAGGCGATGAAGCTGAGAGGGCTCGTGTGAGGTGATAGAATGCCTGAAATGAGCGTTTTGACAGATTCGGATTTTGCAAATTTCGTGAAGAACAATGACGTCGTGCTCGTTGATTTTTACGCTGACTGGTGCGGTCCGTGCCATATGATAAAGCCCGTCATAGAGGAACTTTCCAGGGAAATGGAGGGGAAGGTGAAGTTCGGCAAGGTGGATGTGGACAGGAACAAGGAGAAGGCGATAGAGTACGGAATAATGTCTATTCCAACGCTTCTCATTTTCAAAAACGGAAAGCTTGTTGACCGGTTGACAGGGGCGATGCCCAAGGAAGCCATAAAGGAGAGGATAGAGAAATTCCTGGACTAGTCTGTTCCGCCCGCCTGTAAATCATCGCAAAGACCGAGTTTCTTGAAAGCCATTTCCCGTATCTCCTCGTCCTTCTCGCGGCAGGCAACATTCACGAGAAACCATTCCACCGCTTCCGTGCGCTTCGAAGGCGTGAGTTCACGGGATGCGGGAATTTTTATCCTTTCTATGCAAGAAATCCTGTCTTCCCGGTCCAGTGAGAGGTAATTCCCGACTGCCTTCGGGCCGAGGTATTCGGACATCAGTTTTTCTGCCCTGTATTCCATTTCCCTTTCAATTTCCTGCTCCACACTCGCGCAGGTCTGTTCCATGCAATAGAATTCACGGAAAATTTTAAATAAAGAATTCCACCAGTCTGCGACTGGTGGAGGACAGGAATCATATTCGCAGGCATGCTCCTGAAATCACACAGCCGTCATGCCGCCGGTCTGTGACCGGCGGTTGTTGACAAACGGATTCGTGCCCTGCCTAAAAATCCACCCTGAATCTCAGGAAACCCGCTATTCCCCCGAGGTGGAGGAACTGCTCGCCTGATTCGTGGTCGCCCCCAATCACAACAACCTCTCCTCCCATTCTCTCCTGCTCCTCCATCACCCCCTCGAACTCCCTGATTTTCCCCTGCGAGACGAAAAGGATTTCCACCGCTCCCATTCTCACCGCTTTTTCTGTCTCACCCTTCCCGTACACCACAAGCCCTCCGGTCTTTATCCTTTTCAGAATCTCGTTCACGTACCCGCTCTCCTTCGCTATTCTCGTCTCCCTCAGAATCCTGTTTGCGGACTTCTTCACAACCTCCTGAACCCCGTTCAGACCGGTCGAACTCGAATGTTCAAGAATGACTTTCTTTGCCAGGTCTTTATCGTTTTTCCCGATGAATTTCAGAAGGTTTTCCCTCTCAAACCCCGGTCCTGCAAGAACGAGAATTTCGAACTCCTGCTTTCTGATATACGACACTATCTGTTTGTAATACTCTTCCATTCGCTCCCTGTCATAATTCGTTATCCTCGCCCTCATCCTGATTCCTGATTCCTTCAGGACGGCGAAGTCCGCCTCTTCGCGGTCGAGAACGCACACGAGAACGGATGGTTTGCGGAACCTCGCCTCCTCCAGCCTGCGGATTTCAAAGGACTTCCATTTCTCCTTTCTGATTGTGAGAACCGAACCGGTGTCAAGCGAAAACGAATGATACGAGTGTTTACGGATGTCTTCGGGTCCGGAAACAACAGGGCCTGTTATCCTCAGAATACCGGAATCCTCCTGAAATTCCACCTTTTCAACCCTCACGGTCAACACCATCGGCCTCTTCTCCCCGTATTCGTATTCCCCCGCCTTCTTCACGGAAACCTTCCTCATGGTTTTCGAGGTAACGAAATCACCCGGTTTGATCACACATTCCAGATGCCAGAGGTCTTCCGGGATTTCGACCCGGACCTTCACCTCGCCCCTTTTCATGTCTTTCGAGAGCACCCGCATGTTCCCACCTTATATTTATCAGGTTCAAAATAAAGATTTAAAGCAATACCCCAAATAACTTAAATATGGACGAGTTCATGGTCCTCCTGATTGTGGCGTTCGTGATTCTCGGCGCCATGTTTCTTATAGGAACCCCGCTTGCAGAGTGGGCCGAGGGCAGATGGCCGGGAGGCGGAACAGAGGGAAATTACCGGGAACTCGCCTCTTTCGATCTCGGAAAAGTCGGTCTGTCCGAGACAGAGGTCTCGAGAACAATAACATTCGGTTCTTTTGTTCTCGGCCAGACGCAGTCCGAGACCCTCAAAGAGATGAAAAAACTCGGCGTTTCGCAGGGGTATTTTGGAGGAAACCCCAAGAAATTCGACATTAAGGTTGACCTGAACGTGCTGAGCAACCTGAAGGACGTAAAAATCGCGTTCGACATGGGCGAGACCAACCTTTACGGTAATCTCGTAATAAAATGGAACGGAAAAACTTTCTTTGACAAGCCTGCAAACCTCAACCGGTATGAAATTATAATCCCCCCCGAGAACGTGAAAGAGGAGAACACGCTCGAAATATCCGCGGGCAATCCGGGCCTTTATTTCTGGGCTGCCACATATTACGAACTTGAAAACTTCAGAGTACTCGGAGAATACGGGCCTGAAAAATTCATGTCATTCAGGGTTTACCCGAATGAGATAGAATCCTGGAGCAAGGGAGTTCTGCGCTTCTACACGACAAGAGGCAGGGGCGGGGAGATAGTGGTCAAGCTGAACGGAAGGGAGATACTCAGGGAGGCGAATCCCGAACATCTCGTTACAAAGGAATTTGAATATTCCGAAATAGGAAACGCCCTCAGGATAGGGGACAACATCCTTTCTTTCAAATCGGACGACGTTTTCGAAATAGACGATGTGGAATTCGAGATTCGCCTGTCCTCCGGGAGCGTGACAAAGGAGAGGGACATAAACATAACGAAAGAGGATATTGAACTCCTGCGTTCGGGGAAGGGGGAGATAACGTTCACCGTTGAAAACATATACAGGCAGGGTGTTCTTTCCATAAAGATAAACAACAACCAGCTGAACGTTCAGACCGTGAGGACGGGGGAAAACACGGTGGAATTCGGTCCGGATGACGTGTTCGAGGGCATAAACACCATAACATTCTCCGGAACAGGGAGCTGGGACATACCCGGCGTGAAAGTAGGCATAAGATACTGATAGGGATATAATGGGGGAATGCGAAGTCTGCGGAAGGGCTGTTTCTCAGATGAAAAGGGCAGAGATAGACGGCGTGATACTTGAGGTGTGCGACAAATGCGCGAGGCTGGGGAAGGAGATATGCCAGCCGAAACCTGTTGTTTTCAGGAGGAAGCCGGCGGAAACACTCGAAGAGGGAAAAGAACTGGCTGAGGACTTCGCCGGCAGGATAAGGAAGGCGAGAGAGTCCCGGAATCTCAAACAGGATGAGGCCGCACAGAAAATGGGCATCTCACCCTCGCTTCTCCGGAGAATCGAAAACGGATTCAGGCCGGATGAAGACACAATCAGGAAAATACAGAGATTTTACAAAATAAACCTTTACAGATAGGTCTCACACTTCCAGAATGTGTTACGCTGGGGCTGGGATTCCCGTAAGCTTCTTTCAAAAAGAAGCTTAAGCAAGCTGGCGAATGATGCAGGTTTCACCTGCATCCAACGCTGGAAGGAGCTTCGCTCCACTCCGTTCGCTCAGCTTCCGCAAGGAAGCGAACACAGCGATATTTCTGCCTTGAGGAAACTCCCCTTGGAAGCCGGCGAGCATTGCGCAGTCGGCTCCTGTTTTGGTGAAGGTTTTGCTTTGAGGAAAAGCTTCCCCGGAAGCGAGTGAGCTTGCGAACGAAGCTCCTTTCTGCTTAAGCTCTTTTTTGAAAAGAGCTTATTCGAACCCAGAACCCCGTAAGGGGACTAGCTGCCTGGGAATGGAAGCTTTAGCTCCTGTTTTCGATTAACCCTTTTGGATAAAAGGGTTACTCCAGGCTAGCGCGTGTGCGGACTTTCGAAAGACGTTCGCGAACGAACGTCAATCTAGTTTGCCGTTCCGCCACCCCAGCGTGATAATAATTATTTTCTCTCTTGTTTTTAAGTTTATTCTATACGTTTAAGTCTGGACGCGCACCTCGAGCACATCCCGGAGGAAACATCGTAATGCTTCTCGCACACCACAGCCCCGCAGAATGTGCACGAATGCGGATGTTTTGTGGGTTTCCCGCACACAGAACACAGAGCAGCCAGCATTATATCACTTCCTTTCCCTCTTCTCGAGCCACAGATACACGAGTATGGTTGCCAGCGCTATTGAGAGAAGGGCTATCATGACCTCCTTTATCGGAATTTCCTCTGCTTCCGGCGTTACCTTCCTCCTGGTCATGTTTGTGTATTTTATTATATCCCTGCAGTTTTTGAGCGCTGTTTCCGTCAGCTCCCTCGCCCTCTCAAGGTTGTTCCCCCCGAGTTCCCTCTCCGCCTCAATTATGAGCTCTGTCAAATCCAGACACTCCGGGTTGTCCTGGAAAAGGTCTCTGGCAAGCTGTATCTTCTCCTCTATTTTTGTTTCGTTCAGGAGCGGCCGGAGGTAGATGACGGCCGACTGGTTGAACTTTGGACTGTTCACGCTGCCTGTTATCTTTATCTCGTATGCGTTTTTTGTCAGCTCGTGCGTGGTTATGGTCAGATTCGAATCCACACTCTCCCCCACGCCAAGCTGGCTCACGTATTCCCTGCTCAATTCAAGCGATATGTCCTCGGTCTCGTTTACAAAAGAACTTATGGTGATACCGTTAAGCGCCACCTCCCCGGTGTTTTCAAGCGTGATTGTTGTTGTGGTGGTGGTATAGGAACTCACCCTGTCGAGAGGGGAGGTGGTTATAGTCAGGGATGCGATTTTCGTCTGCGTCTGCGAAACCGCTCCCCCGCCCCCCGTGGTCTGCTGCACAATTGTTTCGGTCGGGGTTTCGGTATAGCTCACGTTCAGCGTCACGTTGTTGCTGGTAACGTTGAACTCCCCGTCACTGACGGTGAAGACTATGTAATCCGTCCCGTACCAGTCAGTCTGCGGTGTAAGCGTGACCCTTCCGCTCCCTGTCCAGTTTTCCGCAGGTATTGTGATGACGCCTGTCTGGCTGTCTATCATGACAGCGATGTGCTGTGGTCTCGTGTAATTTATCGTGAGACTGTTATCATCATTCGTAACGTTGTTCTCGTTGTCCGGGTCCCGGAAGTTGTAGGAAAGGATGATGTTTTTGTTTTCCGTGTTCATATTCCAGGACTGGTTCTGGATGGGGTAGACCATTTCAGGCGGGCGGTTTTTGTTCCTTATGGTCACATCCTTCTCCGCGTAACTGGTGAGATACGAATCCGTCACCTCAAGTCTGAATGTCCAGTTCCCCGATTCGTCAAACCCGGGCGTGTATTCCCACTGGTTCGCCTTGCTCCCCTCATGGCAGTCGTCAACCCTGTCTATCTCGGTTCCGTTTTTAAACCACGTGCAGTAGAGCGCATCACCATCCGGGTCAGAGACGCTTATCGCGAAGATAACGGTATCATTCTCGTAGAAGTCATCACTCGGAATAACACCCCCTATCGCTACTTGGGGCGCGCGGTTGAGGGTGAGTATCCTGAAATTAACAATTTTCCAGCCTGTCGCATTGTGCGGCTCCGTGGTGTTTCCGCTGTCGGTAACGGTAACGTTTATCGTGTAGTTTCCGATATCCTTCTCCAGAGCGGTGAAGTTTATAACCCCGGTGGAATGGTTTATCCCGAACACAGAGCAGTTTGTGTCGCTTGTGTTCGCCTTTGAGCAGTCCACAAACGTCAGGTTGAAGAAGAACGGCGTGTTCCCCTCCTCATCCAAAGTCTCCGCGCTGAGATTCTCGAAAAACGTGGAATTTACGTACACGCTCGTGTTCGTGAAATTGAATTCGGGGGCGTCATTTACAGCATGTACGGTCAGGTTAAACTCCGCCCAGTCAACAGAGCCGTTGCTGTCCGTGACCGTTATGTTGAGAACATACGTGAAGTTGTAGGAATTGTTTGCCCAGGAATCGTTCGAAGCTATGAAGTTTATCAGACCCGTGCTCGAATTTATGGCGAAAAGCGGAGGCCCGGAGATGAATGTAAGGTTGAACACCAGCGTATCGCCGTACGGCGTCTGCATGTCCGCATCGCTTGTGTTCTCCCCCACGTTGCACGAATATACATCATCCTCGTACGTGTAATTCTGGCACGAGAAGTTCAGCACAGGCGGGTCGTTTACGTTGTAGACCGTGAAATTCACCTCTATATAGTCCTCCCTTCCCCACGTATCATTTACTAATATCCTGACGGTGTAATTTCCGACCTGTGAATTGTTCACGGATGTGTAATTCATCACCCCTTTCGTTATGTTGGCGGACGCCCAGAGAGACCTGTCGGTCTCTATGGGGAACAACGTTTCGCTGAGCAGCGTGCCGTTCTGATAGGTTTCGGTCCTGAAGGTGAGGTTGTCCGATAACGGGCCGTCCTCGTCCGTGGCATTTACGTAGAGGAAGAACGGCTGGTTCTGCGTGGCATTCTGGGGAGGCGGGATAAAGGTTATGTTTGGCCTGTAATCAGGGACGACCGTTAAGTTAAACTCCGTCCATGCAGTGAGGTTTCCCCCGTCAGTAACGGAGATGTTTATCGTGTAGTTCCCGGCATCTTTTCTCAGAGGGTTTGTGTAGTTGATGAGACCGGTCTGGCTGTCTATGGTGAATATCGAACAGTTGGTATCGCTCTGGTTAAAGGTTTTGTTGCAGTACGTGAAGTTCAGGTGGAAGGTCAGGGTTCCGTTCACAGAATCGTTATATACGCCGGGAGGAAAGACGTCGGGGTCGCTTGTGTTCTCCCCCACGTTGCACACATAGGCAAGACCCTCCACAGCGTAATCCCTGCACGAGAAGTTCAGCACAGGCGGGTCGTTGATGTTCGCGATGGTGAAGTTCACGAGGATGGAATAGGTCCCGTTCTCCCTGCCATCGGAGACCGAAATGTTCAGCGTGTAATTTCCGACCTGATGGTTTCCAATGGTGAAGTTCATTGTCGCATTCCCCAGACTGGTTCCGTTATCGAGGTGGAGCGTCTGGTTGACGGTTATGGGGAAAAGACTAGAATTCATGTAAACGGAGAGGTTTCTGTAAAGCGTAGTTGCGTTAAAGACAAGCGTTCCGTTGTCTATGTCGCTCGCGTTTATAACGAGTACGAGACGTTCATTCTGCGTCCAGAACTGGTTCGGAACGGGTTCAATCAACGGCCTGTCATTCAGGTCAATAACGGTGAAGTTCACAACATAGGAATCGGTCTTGTTCGCAAGCCAGGTATAGGGAGGGATGGAAGTCCCTGTCAAATTGTCGCCTGGGTCGGTAACGGTGAAATTTATGGTGTAGTTCCCCACCTCGTAATTCGAGAAGTTCGTGCTCCTGTTTATCACGCCTGTGCTGTGGTCTATTGTGAAGAGGTTCGAGCAGTCCGTCACATTTGTGTGCTGCGAGTTGAACGGCCTGTAACAGGAAATAAATGTGATGTTGAAATAGAGCGGTCCGCTGGGGTTTTCCTCGTCCGTGGCGTCGATATCGTAATACAGGGTTGAATTCTGATATGAACTGGTGGGAACACTCCCGAGAACCGGCCTGTCATTGACCGCGTTGACTATGAACTCCTTGTCTGCAGTGGCGCCCCATCCGGGCGGGTCCTTGTCCAGAAGCGTTACGAAGAAATCACCGCAGTCCGAATCTCGTGTGATGTTTACGGTGATAAGCCCTGTTGTGGAGTTCATGCTGAACCCCTCGAATTCTGTTCCTGCCTTGTACCCGTACGTGAGGTTGTTCTGGTCTATATCGTCCACATCATAGCAGTCCGCACTGAAATCGTGTGTGCATACCTCATCCTCATAACATGTTTTTGCCGCGAGCGGAACGTATATTCCGGCCGGGGTGTTCGTAATGGTTATGTTATCTGTTGCGTTGAGTATGGCGTAACCCTGGGATGAGCCGTTGCACGTGACATTCCACAGGTATGTTCCCCTCGAAGGGAAAGTCCGGTTGTATTCGTAAAGTTTTGACGAGGAATTGAACCACATGTCAGCAGGGGAAGACCAGCCGCCGGAGATGTTGAAACTTATCCTGCACACAACCCCGGAGCCGTTGACAGACTCGCCTGATGTGGAGTTTGTGTAGTTCGCGAAAAATTCTGCCAGTGTTGTTGAGTTGGGGCGGCTCCCCTGCGGGCTTCCTTCCGCGTAAACGTTGTATGACCCGCCCTCGGAGTCTGTCAGGTCCCAGAGTTCGAGCTTTGTCTCGCCCTGGGAGACTGACACGAAAAATCCCGTAAAGCTCAAAGGCCGCAAAACAAATACTGCCGAAACCGCCAGCATTGTCAGAATTACCAAGAACCCCGCATACTCCCTCATAACGTATGCCCTCTAAATAATAATATGCCGTGAATAATTAAAAAGGGAGGAGTCCGGGCATCTCCGGGAAACGGGATGAAACTAAATTTATATTCACACGAACCAATAATTTATTATGGCCGTTACAGAGGGAATAGACGAAGGGGTTATCGAAAAGCACAGAGAAAAGCTGGATGCTGTAAGGAATGAGGTAGCCAAGGTCGTTGTCGGGCAGAAAGAGGTTGTGAACGGCCTTCTCCTCGGCCTGCTCTGTAACGGGCACGTTCTTGTCGAGGGTGTGCCGGGCATAGCGAAAACCCTTCTGATTCGTTCGCTGGCAAGGGCAACAGGGTGCGATTTCAAACGTATACAATTTACTGTTGACCTGCTCCCCACGGATATAACCGGAATAACGGCATATCACAAAGACAAGGGATTTTACGTGGTTAAGGGACCCGTATTCACAAACTTCATACTTGCAGACGAGATTAACCGCTCACCGCCAAAAACCCAGTCCGCTCTTCTGGAAGCCATGGGCGAGCGTCAGGTAACAATAGGAAAGGACACATTCCGCCTTCCGGACCCGTTTTTTGTAATGGCTACCCAGAACCCGATAGAATCTGCAGGAACGTATCCACTCCCCGAGGCGCAGATAGACAGGTTTCTCCTTAAACTCTACATGTACTACCCCACAAGCGAGGAGGAGATTAAAATTCTTAGACAGAACATAAACCTCTACAAATTCGAGGATTTCGGACTGAAGCCGGTTATCACACCGCAGGACATACTGAAGATGCAGGAGGATGTGAAGAAGATATACATGAGCAGCAAGGTAGAGAAATACTGCGTAGGCCTTGTGGACGCCACAAGACATCCGAAAAAATACGGAATAAAACTCGGAAAGTACATAGAGTGGGGCTCCTCCCCGCGGGCTTCCATCGGACTCTTTATAGTTTCGAAGGCAAATGCCCTGCTTCACGGAAAGAACTTCGTCATTCCGGATTTCGTAAAGGAAGTCGCACACCCGGTTCTCCGCCACAGAATAATCCTTAACTACGAAGGTCTTGCAGAGGGGGTAAAAACAGACGACATAGTGAAGGAGATTCTTGCAAAAGTCCCCATCCCGTGAAGGATTTCACAAATTTAACTGACCGGAATTAATTATAATTATATGAAGGTAAAGAGACTGAGGATAGATGTTGTTTCTTTGCTCAAAAAAATTGAAATACTCATGAAAATGCTTGTGAACACGCAGATTATAAGCAGATACAGAAGCGTTTACAAGGGGAAGGGTCTGGAATTCGAGGATTACAGGGTTTACACACCTGATGATGATGCCAGCAGGATTGACTGGAAGGCAAGCGCGCGCGCCAACCAGACCCTCATAAAACTCTTCAAGGAGGAGCGCAACCTTGATGTTTACATACTTCTGGACACGTCCTCGTCCATGATATTCGGCTCGACCGAGAAACTGAAACTGGAATACGCTGCCGAAGTTGCGGCAGCATTCGCATTTCTCGTAACAGAGGCAGGGGACAAGGCAGGGCTCATAATGTTCAACGACAGGGTGGTGGAAACCATACCCGCTTCCGCAGGAAAGAAACATTTCCACATAATCCTGAATTCCCTGGTGAATCCGGATTTCTACGGGGGGAGATATGACCTCGAAAAAGCCATAAACTTCGTTCTGAGGACAGCCAAGGAAAGGGGACTCGTGATAATAATATCAGATTTCATAGGTCTGGGAAAGGGGTGGGAGAAGGCGCTGAGGATAGCGGCTGTCAAATTCGATGTCATCGGCGTCATGGTCAGAGACCCGAGGGACGAGGTTATGCCGGAGGGGGATGTGGGGCAGTTTGTACTTCAGGATCCTTATTCGAACCGCTCCATGCTCATAGACCCCAGAAAGATAGGGACAGAGTACATGAATTACGTTAGGAAAGAGGAAGAAATGGTTGTTAAGACATTCCTCGAGAGCAATTCCGATATCGTGAAGCTCTCAACAGGGGAGTCATTTATCAAGCCAATCGTGGAATATTTTATTATGAGGAGGAAAAGGATATGGAGATAACCTTTGCCAACCCCTCGTATCTCTGGTTTCTTGTAGCCATACCGCTTCTCATCCTGGCGCATTTCATAACTCTCAGGTTCACGCGGAGGAAAGCCCTCAGATTCGCCAACTTTCCCGCCATAGAATATGTAACAGGAGAGAAAATACTCTCAAAAAACTATCTTCTCCTTTTCATAAGACTGGTCACCCTCGTACTCTTGATACTCGCGGTTTCCGGCGCCACACTATGGTATGAGGGAATGGCGAGCAGCACGGATTTTGTTCTGGCCATAGACTCTTCCGGCAGCATGCTGGCAAAGGATTACGAACCCACCAGACTCGGGGCGGCAAAAAACGCCGCACTTCTTTTCATTGACTCTGTCCCTGAAAATACGAATATAGGAGTCGTCTCTTTCGCGGGCGTGGGGTTCATAAAGCAGAGACTGACAGACGACCTCTCGAAGGTCAAGAGTGCGGTAGAAAACATTACCGTGGAACTTGTGGGCGGAACAGCAATAGGGTCTGCCATAATAACCTCTGTCAATCTCCTTACAAATTCCCGGAGAGCGAGGACGATCATACTCCTCACAGACGGCCAGAATAACGTGGGCCCGACCGTTGAAGAGGCGGTGGAGTATGCAAATGAAAATCACGTAACAATTCACACGATAGGGGTAGGAACAGAAGAGGGCGGCGGATTCCCCGAAATGAATCTCACATTCGTTTCAAAACTTGACCCGGAAACGCTGAAGGACATAGCGAACAAAACAGGCGGGAAATACTACGAGGCGGTGAACGAGAGCGTACTGTCGGAAATATACGAGGAGATTGCGCTTTCGAGCACGAGAAAGCTCTCCCTTGACCTTTCCCTGATTTTCCTGATAATCGTGCTTTTCCTGCTTTTCGCGGAATGGGGCCTCATAAATACGAAATACCGCACGCTCCCCTAAACCTTCTTTCAAGAAGAAGGTTTACCAAGAAGGAGCTTCATTCCGCTCTGCTTCATTCGCTTCCATGAAGCTTTTCCTCAAAGCAAAACCTTCACCAAAACAGGAGCTTCACTCGTAAACTCGCTCGCTTCCATGAAGCTTTTCCTCAAAGCAAAACCTTCACCAAAACAGGAGCTTCA
>CAZTCK010000017.1:0-14130 GCA_964612625.1 uncultured archaeon
ATATCCGTCCTCTGACACAACGAAGCCCGAACCGGATGATTCTGAGCGGAAAATGCCGAAAATCGTGGGCATCAGCCGCACGACATTTATGTAGACAACCGACTCCTTGTTTTTCTCGAGTATGTCAATTACCCTGTCCTGAAAATCGTAGGTCTGGTTGACGTAAATCTCCTTCACTATGGTGGTCGTTGTATTCACTGCTGCAGGTTGTTGAGGGGAGAAAAACATCAGTGTAATGAGTGAGCCTATCACCCCTCCTACCACACAGGCAAACAACACCACCAGCAAATCACGCATCATCATAAAACAAAAATTATCGGGAGTACTAAAAAACTTTAAAGTTTGTGCGTAATAATGTATTTTTTCAGCTTTGTGAACGCCTTCATACGATGAGAAATTCTGTTTTTCTCGCTGAGCTTCATCTCAGCGAATGTTCTTGAGAAGCCGAAAGGAATGAAAATCCTGTCCCAATCAAAGCGTTTTTTGCCCCTTGGTTTCCTCGCTATTTTGCCCCTCACCTTGCCGGAGAAAATCTTCATTTTCTTTCCGTCGTAATATGCAACGCACGCCTCGGCCGTCGCATTCCTGTCCGTGCCCACGAACCTGCATATCCCCTTTATGCCCATGGTCTTGATGACCCAGGAGATAAACGGACCGGGAAAGTTCTTCCAGGATTTTATATAAAGGGCGGTGTCTTCCACAACAACGGGCTTCCGAACCTGTTCATATGCCTTCTTCGCTTTATGCTTCACTACATCCTTGACTTTCAGCGACTGGATTTCGAGAATTTCGAGTTTCTTCTGTTTCAGCTTAACCCTGCGTTTTGTAAGTCCGGAATCAAAAATATTTTTGGCTTCCCTGAATTTGTTTTTGTTTGAGGTCACAAAGCAGATTTCCATTTCCATATTGTTAAAAGGGGCATCGGAACATTAAAAATTTGCTCCTGGAGGGGATATATTATCCCGGCACCAATTAAATATATGAAAGGTGCTTTTTATCTCGTTTTGACAGGATTTCTGCTCGGAACAGCGGGCATATGGGTAAAACTGATAGGTGAGAACATTTCGCCCTTCCTGCTCACGTTTTTCAGAACCATCCTTGCAGCACTACTGGTTCTTGTCTTTGCCGTTTCCACCGGGAATGCGGATATACGCGGAATGTTTCGTATGAAAAGAAGAGAGGCGGTGTACTTCCTGGCAGCGGGATTCTTCGGCGTAACCATAGGTTTCGGATTCTTCGTGAAATCATTTTCCTACATCCCTGTTGCGAGCGCTGTATTTCTCGTATACGTTTACCCTGTTGCGACAGCCCTGCTTTCGATGGTTTTACTGAAAGAGAAGATGGGAAAGAGGGATGTGCTTTCGCTTGTCATGGTCATCGCGGGCGTGTGGCTCATATACGGGTCTGAAGGGGGCATGGGAACGAACGTTTTCGGGAATCTGCTTGCGCTCTCTGCCGGACTCGGGTATTCGGTTCTGCTGGTTTTCATGCGGTTCTTCGAACGCAGGGGAATGCCCTACTGGAAAGTTGTGTTCTGGCCCATGGTAACAGGAGGGATGATACTGCTGGCATTTACGCCTTTCGAGACTTTCGCTTTTTCCGTGGAAGGTTACGTACCCCCTTACCTTCTTGCTCTGGCTCTCGTTTCCTTTGCAGGGTATGTGCTCTATGCAAAAGCTCTCGGGTATGTGAAGGCGCACATTGCAGTAATAGTGGTCGCGCTCACGGAACCGCTGACAGCAGCTGTTCTCGCGTTCATGATACTCGGGGAGGTTCTCCCCCGATACGTGCTTGCGGGAGGACTGCTCATAATTCTCGCGAACATTTTATTAAATCCTCGCCACAATTAAATTAGTTATGATGCTGGGGAGAATCACGGGGAGCGTGACCACAAAGAGCTTCTCCTTCAGGGCGGAGGCGAGGATAAAGAAACTTCAGTACATCGCAGTCAAAAATTTTGAGGGAAAATGGATTCTCGCTTATATCGAGTCTGTCACAAAGTATCCAAACCGGACGATAGGGAAGGCGAAGGTGATAGGTTACCGGGATTCCAGGGGATTTCTCAAACCACTAACCGTTCCCTTTGAACCTGACACACCAGTGTACACCGCAGACGAAGACCTTATTAAACACACACTCGGTCTGAAAGATGAGGGGTTGTATGTCGGGCTTCTGGAGGGCTATAACATACGCGTGAACCTTCCGGTAAAACATCTTATAACGAAGCACGTCGCGATTCTCGCGAAGACAGGGACCGGGAAATCGTACGTGGCTGGCGTGCTTCTCGAGGAACTCGCTGAGAAGGGTGTGCCTGTTGTCGTTATTGACCCGCACGGAGAGTACAGAACGCTGGCAAAGGAGAACACGAAAGAGAACGAGCTTTCGCAGATGGAGGCGTTCGGGGTGAAACCGAAATCGTACAAAAAACAGGTTCAGGTATTCGACCTCGGTTTGCAAAATCCGATAAAACTCAACGCGAAACTGACGACCGATGAAATATTCGAGATGCTGCCAGCGAAAATCTCCTCTGCGCAAAAAGGTCTGCTTTACTCCGCAATAAAGAATCTCGAGGGAAAAGACTACACGCTCAGGGATATAATAGAAGAAGTGGAATCCATAGAGAGCAATGTGAAGTGGAATCTCATATCCATGCTCGAAATTCTGGAGAACACGAAACTTTTCTCGGCAAACCCAACCAAACCACAGGAGCTTGTCAGGAAAGGAAAGGTAACGATTATCGATTTGAAAGAAGCCACACCCGAAGTCCAGCAGATTGTTGTCCTTAAAGTCGCAAAGGAGCTTTTCGTGGCGAGGAAGAAGGGAAAAATACCTGAGTTTTTCCTCGTGCTGGAGGAGGCGCACAACTTCTGCCCAGAGAGGGGACTGGGGGAGGTTGCGAGTTCCAAAATCCTCAGGACCATCGCTTCCGAAGGAAGAAAGTTCGGAGTGGGGCTGTGCGTGATTTCCCAGAGGCCCGCAAAAGTTGACAAGAACGTCCTTTCGCAATGCTCGACCCAGATAATCCTTAAGGTCACGAATCCAAACGACATCAAGGCGATAATGGACTCTGTTGAAGGGGTGGAATTCGGGACAAGGGAGGAGATAAGAGATTTGCCTGTGGGGGTTGCAATGGTCGTCGGCGTAACGGAACAACCCCTGATTATAGACATACGGGTGAGAAGGAGCGAGCACGGGGGAGAGGCGATAAAGATAACGGAAAGAAAGATTCCGGTCGAAAACAAAATCCTCATATTTGCCCCGAGGTTTTTCGAGGAGGACGTGAGGCGGAACTTCAAGGGAATAGACAAGATAACGTTTCTCAATTACCCCATGTGGAGAGCCTTCGCTGTCTGGCAGGGGAAGGATGTGGAGTTTTACGTGGACGGGGTTACCGGAGAAGTGGTTTTCGAAAAGGGCGATTCGATTGAATACAGCAGGGGGATTCGCTCTCTCCTTGAACTGCCGCCATCCCAGAGAAGCATTCTGCTGTACCTGACAAGAACAGGATACGCAACCATCGAAAAGATTTCGAACGACCTGAAAATACTCCTGAGTACAGCAAACGCAAATCTCCGTTCGCTCATGCAGAAGAAGTTCGTTTCCTCGGACGGTTATATGTTCAGGAGCGCCTTCAGGATGAACGTTCCCCTAGACCCTTCCCTCCTGAAGATAAACCGCAAACTGATAGAAAAGGAGAAGGAGGGAGAAACCATAGATTTTATGGTCTCTCCGGACTTCGTTCGAAAGATAGGGGAGATTTGGGGAATGCGTGTCCTCGAGGTAAGACCTGTCTACTACCCTTATTGGGTGGTCTTGCACAAGGGGACAAAGTATTTAATTAACGGGTTGAATAATAGACTGGAGATAGAGAAATCAAAAATAGTGAGGGGTCTTTTATGAAAATAGCAGTCCTCGGGCCAAAAGAAAGCGAAATAGGTTACAGCACAAGGCGTATTCTGGAAGAGGGAAGGAAGGAATTCAGGAATATGAAACTCATACCTGTCATAGATGTTATGCTCAGGACAGACAGAAAGGGTATACACGTTTTCCACGGGAAGGAAGACCTTTCGAAATATGACTACATCCTGCCCAGAATAGACTCGAAACGCGCACAGGTGGGCTACCTTGTCATGCGCTTTCTGGACCACCTCGGGGTGAGGAAGCCTTATGTGGCAGAAACGATAATGATAGCGCACAACAAGTTCATAACGCTTGAGGAACTTGCGAAGAGAGGCATTCCCATCCCTGAGACGTACCTGACTTCATCCAGGGAGTCAGCGAGTTCTATCATACAGAAGGTCAAACTGCCTGCGGTTATAAAACTGCTGAGCGGTTTCGGAGGCGAGGGGGTTTTAATGGTTGATTCGAAAGAGGCATTCAGGTCCATCATAGAGACCATGAAAATCCTCAGGCAGGAAATGCTGATAGAGAGGTACGTTCCGAACCCCGGAGAGGACATACGCGGTATAATGGCAGGAGAGGAGATAATCGCTTCTTACAAGAGAATAGCGGCTCCTGGGGAGAAAAAGGCGAACATACATCTTGGAGGAAGGGCGATCTCATACAAGCTCACACCAGAAATGGAGGAAATAGTCTTTAAGGCAGGAGAGGCGATAAAGTCGAGGTTGTGCGCGGTGGATATGATTGTGGGGAAGGAAGGACCACAGGTTATTGAGGTTAACATAAACTTCGGTTTGAAAGGGATCGAGAAGACAACAGATATTAACGTGGCAAAGAGGATTATAGAATTCGTGAAGGATGAACTGAAGAGGTAGTCACAGCACACAAATTTCAGGCATGCGTCTTTTGTGCTCGCCCGCCTTGACCATTCTCTTTACCTTTTCAACCAGATTCCTCTCGAACTTTTCGCAGTTCTTTCCCGTTTCGAGCGTTTTCAGTATCCCGTCGAGGGTCTCGTATGACATCCCTATTTCCTTTTCGTCCGTCTGCCCTTTCCAGAGGCCTGCGGTGGGTTTTGCGTTAATTATTTCTTCTGGTATGCCGAGGTATTTCGCAAGCTGCAGGACCTCGGTTTTGTATAAATCTCCTATCGGTTCGAGGTCAACCGCAGAATCCCCGTATTTCGTCACATAACCTATCATGAGTTCGGATTTGTTCGAGGTTCCCAGAACGAGATAGCGATATGTGTTCGCGAAGTAATAGAGAACGAGCATCCTGAGTCTCGCTTTAAGATTTCCGACTGTCTTTTTGTCCGAACCCGGGAGGATTTTCTTAAGCGAGCGGAACGCGTCCGACAAATCGATCTCTTTCGTCCGAATCCCGAACTTCTTTGCGACAAGGAGCGCGCACTCTTTCGATTTTGAATCGGATTCGCAGGGAAGAATCAGACCGAGCATCCGGTCTGCCAACGCTTTTTTTGCGAGGACTGCAACCACGCTCGAGTCCACACCCCCGCTCATCCCGACAACACATCCTTTCGCTCCTGCTTCCTTCGTTTTTGCCCGTATCCACTCTTCTATCTTTCCGCATACCTGTTCCTGGGACTGCTTCATAAGGAATAATTTGGTGTCCTTATTTAAAATTCTGCCCGGAAACCCGAATGTTAACTTTTTTAAACCTCTCTGCAATTTCATAAGTTATTAAGGGGTCTTTTATGACGCTGTGTCTGATAGGGCAGGAGAAATCCGAAACAAACCTGAAGCTCCTGGAGGAAGCGAAAAAGAAGTTTTTCTCCGTGTTCTTTGTTCCTGTAGAGGGGATAAGGATAGGTCTGGGGGAAAGCTTTTCGATTTCCTACCGCTCTTCCGACCTCATGAAGTTCGATTCCATATACCCGAGAATTCCCCGTTCATTCTACTCGTATGCATACCAGCTCATTTCGCTGCTTCCGCCGGAGATATACACACCCATAAAGCCCATAAGTTTTCTACTGGCGGACGAGAGGTTCTTCCTTCTGAGCGTCCTCAGGAAAAGGGGCGTGCATACACTCAGGATGGAGCTGGCACGTTCCCCCAAGGCGGTCTACGGAATTCTGGAAGGGGAAGACTTCCCCATAATAATAAGAACCCCGGGGAAAGAGACAGGTGTAATAGCGAACACGCCGACAGAGGCAAAGTCGGTTGTAGACGCGCTCGGAAGTCTTAAACACTCAATTCTCGTAGAGGAAGTGGTGAAAGATGTTATCTCATGCTACGTTGCGGACCCGAATGTGGTAGCGAGCGTGAAGAAGAAGACGAAGGAAAAGGATGTGGTCTTTTCAAGGGGGGGATACAAAAACTACAAGCCTGACGTTGAGGTGAAACACCTTGCCCTGGAGGCAGCGAAAGCGATAGACACCCAGCTTGCCAGAGTGGATATAAGCGTGAATGGCGAGCCAAAGGTCGTGAATATAGACCTTTCGCCCGGTCTGATAACACCGAGCAGAGTGACCGGAGTTAATCTCCCGAAAGAGATAATTGCCCACGTCTACGAAAACTACAAGAGGCACAGGGAAAAACCCATGCTTATGAAATTTTTCGAGGACGCGAAAAGCGTTGTGAAAGACGTTCTGAGAGACAGGCATCTGCTGTAATCCGTAGAGAAATTGATTTATAAATACGCATACATATAAAATTCTATGGCTCCTGATATCAACGCCATTATCGAGACCACGTACACTTGGATTATCAATTTTGCAAAGGACTTTCTGCCAAGGTATGTCTTTCCTCATCTTCAACTAATAATCCAGATAGTTCTGATAATCGTGGTAGGGTACATATCGGGCAGGATATGCAAAGCTGTGGTGAGGAAGATTCTGTCCGTGGCGGGCCTGAGAAGGGCAACCGCACGTACATGGACGGAAGATGTTCTGAGGGTTACCGGCTACAGGGGAGACGTTGTGGAGTTCATAGGAGACCTTGTAAAGTGGAGCATTTATATCCTCACACTCGCTGTTGTGATTCAGGTTCTCGGCTTTACCACCGTTGCAGGGCTTTTCAACCAGATTATAATTTTCGTCCCCAAACTCATACTTGCCATACTCGTGATAATCATAGGGTTCATGATAGCGGATTTCTTCGGGAGCGTGTTCGAAGAAGGCGCAAGAAAGATGATGGGAGAGGACGTGCTCGCGAAATTTTCCGGCGGTCTGGTGAAGTATTCGGTTTCGATGGTCGCTTTCATAATAGCGCTTGGCCTCATAGGGCTTGATATAAACGCCATGTTAATCCTCTTTTCTGCCCTGCTCGCAGTGGTCGTGATACTTTTCTCCATGGGCATGAAGGACCTCATACCAAACTTCACAGCAGGGATTCATCTCAGAAACACGCTCAGGGTTGGGGACAGGATAAAGGTCGGAAAGTACACTGGCGTGGTTGAGAGGATAGACCCCTTCTCCGTTGTTCTTCGTGTGAACAGGAAGAACATTATCATCCCGAACTCTGTCCTTCTCAGAGAACCCGTGGAGAGGGAACTAAGAGAGAAGTGATGCTCATTTCCTTCTGAAGGGGAAGTCCTCCGCATAGGAGGTTTCGACCGGGTTCAGATTTTCATCCACAAGCTGCGGGTCGCGTATGGTGTTTCCTTCCCTGTCAAGGGGCTCGAGGGTTACGAGAACTGTTGTTTCTGCCTTCCCGAAAAACTTTCCGTAAGCCTTTGTGACCCTGAGGAGTTTTCTCGCCTTTCTTGCCTCGGCTATCGTGAGCTTTTGCGTTTTGAACAGGCCCGCCGGCTTGAATCTGTTGTTTTCAAGAAGCTTTTTGTTTATGCTGCCTCCTGGCGTACTGCAAGCGAGGACATGCTCCTGGTATGTCAGTATGTCCCCCTTTTCTCTGTAACCGAGATAACGAAGGTGGTTTTCGACCTCCTTCACCACACCCTCGAATTTTTCGTAACACCCGCATCTGAACAGACGCTTCACAACCTCGTTCACCAGACCTTCCAGAGAGATTTCATGAGAAGGTGTGTTAGGGTCCAGACACTTGTTTACATAGTTCACAGCTTCCCATATTTCGGGTATGTGATGATACTGCCAGGCAAGCTTTTTGAATTCCTGGAAAATGTAATTATCCATAAGGGACTCTTGGGTTTTTGGTTTAAAAATCCACTTTTGGTTTTAGTTAACAGTAAATAGAAATACAGATAAAATAAGTCAAAGAAAAAGAAAGGGGGGTGCTTTACTTCGCCTTCACAACGTCTATCACTATCCCCGCAGCTATTGTCTTGCCCATGTCCCGAATAGCGAACTTCGCAAGTTCAGGGAAATCTGACTGCTTCTCCACGACAAGCGGCTGTGTCGGCTGAACCTTTATTATCGCTGCTTCACCGGGCTTCAGCATGTCAGGATTCTCCTGCAGCGTCGCTCCTGTCTTCGGGTCGAGTTTCTTGACAAGTTCTGTTATCTTCCCCGCAACATGCGCTGTATGACAGTGGAAAACAGGCGTGTATCCCTTTGTTATAACCGTCGGGTGCTGGAGAACGATTATCTGCGCTGTGAATTCCTTCACGACTGTCGGCGGGTTGTCAACGTGTCCTACTACGTCTCCCCTCTTTATGTCGTTCTTGGAAACACCCCTGACGTTGAAACCAACGTTGTCCCCCGGTTCTGCCTTGTCAAGAGGTTTGTGATGCATCTCGATTGACTTAACCTCTCCCTGGACGCCCGAGGGTTCGAAAACAATCTTGTCTCCGGGTTTCATGACACCTGTTTCAACCCTTCCCACAGGAACGGTTCCCACACCTGTTATGGTGAAAACGTCCTGCACGGGCAGTCTCAGAGGTTTGTCAAGCGGTTTTTCCGGAGGAGTTATTGTCTGGTCAAGGGCCTCAACGACGGTAGGTCCGTTGTACCACGGCATATTGTTCGATTTCTTCACCACGTTGTCTCCGGCATACGCTGAACATGCTACAACCGGTATGTTTTCCGTTTTGTAGCCGAGTGTCTGAAGAAGCTTTGTGACTTCATCTTTGACCTTGTTGAACGTTGCCTGGTCGTAGTTCACAGCATCCATCTTGTTTATGGCGACCACCATCTGGTTTATCCCGAGAACCTTTGCCAGGTAAAGGTGTTCCCTTGTCTGCTCCTGGACGCCGTCTTTTGCAGAAACCACAAGTATAGCAGCGTCTGCCTGCGATGCGCCCGTAATCATGTTCTTGACGAAGTCCCTGTGACCCGGACAGTCAATGACGGTGAAGTAATATTTGTTGGTCTGGAACTCTTTGTGCATAAGGTCAATTGTGAGACCTCTTTCCCTCTCTTCTTTCAGCCTGTCCATCACGAAAGCGAACTCGAACGTTTCTTTCTTGAGTTCCTTCGCCTTATCCTTGAGCTTCCTGAGTTCCTGCTCGTCAAGCGATCCTGAGTCGTACAGCAACCTCCCTATCAGTGTGGATTTTCCGTGGTCCACGTGTCCTGACGTTATGATGTTGATGTGCGGCTTTTCTGCCATTCTTATCCCTCCTTTTTATATTTTAATCAGGTCTGTTCGTTCCGGTTCTATACTATTGTATAAAGGATTTATATATAAATATGCTTTAAAAAGATTTCCCGCTCGTGCATTTCAGTCCTTTCCCAGACCCTTGGTTATTATTCTTTCGCCCTTTCCCTTCTGCATGTAGTAAAGACCTATTCCTATGAAAAGCGTTCCGGTTCCTATGAGAACAAAGGAGGTCCACGGAACACACCCCTCATCCGTCTTCCCGTCGCAGTCGTTGTCGAGCCCGTCACCGCATATCTCATCCGCGAGAGGACCCACACCGCCTTCGCATTCCCCCCACACCCCGTTTCTGCACACAGACCTTCCGAATTCGCACACGCCTGTGTCTGTTCCGCACACCCTTCTGTCCCCGTCCCTGCAGCCGGCGAGGGCAGGGGATGCCAGAAACAGGAACATCACAAAAGCTATGAGCAGAGGGGACCTCATGATTAGAGATTATTTTCTTGCTTAAAAAATTATTTATTAATAGCGAGTTTTATCCCGAATGTCTCTGTTTCAAGCCCCTCTGCCTTCCCTGTCCTTATATTTTCGATTTTCATGGTTTTCTGTATATCCCTGAGAACAGGCCTGACCCTGTTCGAATCTATCGTCACGTAACGCAGGGGCTCGGCGAGAGAGAGCGAGTTGTCAGATTTGAACTTTCTTATCCTTGCTATTATATCGACTGCCATATCCCCTGTTTCCTCTGCCTTTTTGTTCACGAACGATGGTTCGAATTCAGGCCATTCGCACAGGTGTATGCTTTTCGCGGTTTCGTGCTTCCTGAAGTAATGCTGGTATATTTCCTCCGTGATGTGGGGAAGAATTGGAGCGAGGAGTTTCAGAATCGAGGAGAGGACATGATACAGCGTGAATTTCGCGGATTCCACTTCCCACTTTTCGTAGGAGTCCGGATTGTAGAGGCGGTCCTTAATGATTTCGAGATAGTAGTCGCAGAATGTGTGCCAGAAAAATTTCTCTGCCTCCGCTTTCGTTTTTGAGTATTCATACCTTTCGAAAAGTTCGGTTGAGACCTTTATTATGCGGTGGAGTTTGGATAGAATCCACCTGTCGATTTCGGCGAACCTTTTCGGCTTTTTCGGTTCGTAATCCTTCAAATGATGTATAGCGAATTTCGAGGCGTTCCATAATTTCGTGCAGAACTTCTTTCCGGTTATCAGGTCTTTCTCCTGAAAAGGCAGGTCTTCCCCGAGTTTCGAACCCGCCGCCCAGAAGCGGAGAGCGTCCGCTCCGTATTTTTCTATCACACTCTGCGGTTCGATCACGTTCCCCTTGGATTTGCTCATCTTCTTTCCGTGCGGGTCAAGCGCCCAGCCCGAAATCATTATGTCCCTCCATGGATTCACATTTGAATGGAGCTGGGATTTCACGACCGTGTTGAAGAGCCAGAATGTGATAATGTCGTGGGCCTGCGGGCGCAGGGACATGGGAAACAGTTTGTCGTAGATTTCGGGGAACAGAGAAGCTGCGATCTGTGGCGTTAGCGAAGAAGTGGCCCACGTATCGAGGACGTCAGGATCTCCCCTGAACTTCCGGGAGCCGCATTTTTTGCATGGTCTCTTTGGTTTGTCCAATGTCGGGTCTACCGGAAGCTCGCTTTCCTCCGGAAGCATAACCTCTCCGCACTTCTCGCAGAACCACACAGGTATGGGGACGCCAAAACTTCTCTGTCTCGAGATGTTCCAGTCCCATTTCAGACCCTCTATCCAGTTGTCGTAGCGCGCGCGCATGTACGGAGGGAACCACCTCATTTCCCTGCCCGCCTGCAGGAATTTCCTTTTGAGGTCAAGGTAGCGAATGAACCACTGCTCCGTCATCAGGATTTCGATGGGAGTTCCGCACCTTTCATGCGTGTTCACCACATGGCGAATTCTTTCGATTTTTTCTATCCTTCCCTCTTTCTTCAAATCTTCGATTATCGCATGCCTCGCCTCTTCCGCAGTCATACCCTTGTATTTTCCCGCCTTTTCGTTCAGCTTTCCATCTTTGTCCATTATCTCTATCGGTTTTATCCCGTATCTCTCCATCCACTCAACATCGTCCATATCACCGAATGTGCAGTGGTAAACCGCTCCTGAACCAAAGTTTGGATCG
Organism: uncultured archaeon; assembly: GCA_964612625.1. Lineage (GTDB taxonomy): Archaea > Aenigmatarchaeota > Aenigmatarchaeia > QMZP01 > QMZT01 > CAZTCK01. The sequence continues at coordinate 11,529 of CAZTCK010000017.1, forward strand.
ACATCCCTGTTCGCCATTATGTCAACCTCCCTGTCGAAAAACGGGAGTTTCGCTTTCGCCCCGATGAATTTTCGGTAGCGCTTATCATCGGGGTGAACGTGGACCATAACGCAGGCAGGGAGCAATTCGGGTCTCGTGGTCGCAATCACAATCGGTTCTCCTATGCTCGTGTCGAACCGCATGTAAACGAACTTCGATTCTTTTTCTTCATCTTTCAGCTCGACCTGTGCTATGCTCGTCTGGCATTCGGGGCACCACAAAAAAGGCGTACGCTTCCGGTATATCCTGCCCATCTTGTGAAGGTCTATAAAGGATTTCTGTGATATCCTCTGGCAGTGTTTGTCTATTGTAGTATAGTATATCGAAAAATCACAGCTCATGCCTATTCTCTTCCAGTCACGGATGTACCTCGGTCTCACCACCTTCAGCGTATCGAGAACGAGTTTAACGAATTCGTCCCTTCGCATTTCCGTTCCCTTCACTTTCTTTTCCTTTTCCACCATGCGTATCGTGGCGAGGCCGTTGTCATCGGTCCCGAACGGGTAAAATACTTCGAACCCCCTCATCCGCCTGTATCTCGCCACGAAGTCCTGCTGGGAATAAGAAAAGGCGTGACCCATGTGCATCTTCCCGGAAACAGTCGGAGGTGGCGTGTCTATCGAATATATCGGTTTTCTGGTCTTCGGATTGAACCTGAAAATTCCCTCCTTCTCCCAGAACTTCTGCCACTTCTCCTCGCTCTTGCGGAAATCGTAAACCTTTGGGAGCATAGTCAACACTTATAACCATTAATTACCGGCAATATATTAAAATTAGTTATGTTAAGCGAAGGTCTCTCTTGCCTCCTTTTCAATGTATTTCATGGGAATTAGAATGAATATCACTATGAGTGTTGCGACGAGGGAGGCGAAGTAGAAACCTATTCCCACAGCAACCCCTATCGCGGCCAGAACCCATAGTTCCGCGGCGGTTGTCAGCCCCCTCACCCTGTCCTCTGACTTGAAAATCATGCCGCCGCCGATGAATCCTATGCCCGTCACTATGCCTGCTGCTATTCTTGACGGCTCCGCTCCTATCAGATTCACTGATATTATTGTGAAGAGGGTCGACCCTATGCATACAAGCGAATGCGTCCGCATACCGGCGGGTTTTCTCTGGACCTCCCTCTCGAATCCGACCAGACCTCCCAGAATTGCCGAAACCACGAGCTTTATTATTATTTCCGTCTCCAACGGACCGACCGGAAATACCATAATTTAGTTTTGCCCGAGGTGATTAATAAACATTCCACCACTATTATTATTATGAAACACAAACTCTCCGTGACTATACTGATAGTTCTTATATTCCTTCTCTCCCAGTTCATCGGTCTTTACGCTCTGAATGTAAACGCGAAGGTTGTGCGCACGCCCGCGGGCGAAACGATTGTTGAGCATGAGGACACAGTCATAGGGGAAAGGCCTGACCTCCAGGGGCCTGAAACATTCGTGTACATCCTGTTTGCAATTCTCATAGGAACCGGGTTAATTCTCGTGCTCGTCAAACTGGGGAAAATCAATATATGGAAAGCCATGTTCTTTTTCGCGGTGTGGATGACATGCTCGATAACGATAGGTGTGTTCATCGACCCCTTACTTTCGCTCGCTATTTCTTTTCTGCTTGCATTTTTCAAGGTTTACAAGCCAAACGTGTGGATACACAATCTTACCGAGCTGTTCATCTACGCGGGCATAGCAATAATATTCGTTCCCCTGCTGGACGTGGTGTGGGCTTCGCTCCTCCTTCTTTCGATTTCCGCATACGATATGTTTGCGGTGTGGCGTTCGAAACACATGATTTCGCTTGCGGAATTCCAGACAAAGAGCAGGGCGTTCGCGGGAATTATGCTTTCGTACAGGGTAAAACTCAAGGGGAAAATTGCAAAGGAGAAAGCAAAGGCAGAAAAGACCGGAGAGGAATTCAAGAATGCCATACTCGGAGGAGGGGATATCGCATTCCCCATGATATTCGCAGGGGTTGTGATGGATTCCATGATGGGAACGCTCGGAAAATCCCTCGCTTTTCTCTACACGCTCGTGATTCCCGCTATCGTTGGGGTTTTTCTCTTTCTTCTACTCGCCCTCGCAAAGAAAGACAGGTTCTACCCGGCTATGCCATTCCTGACGGCGGGGTGTTTTGTGGGATATGGAACGCTTCAGTTAATCCTCGCGGTTCTGTGAGATTATTGGTGGTATCATAACATATGGCATTAAACGAAGCTTTGCCGAAGGCAAAGTTTGGGTGAAGTGCCTTAGCACGGAACCGTTTAATGCCTGTTATGTCTCCCGAAAGGGCAAATTGCGAAGCAATTTGAGTTCCGCCGCCGAGCTTTAATATGTTTGATGTACTTTAAGTTCAATTCTTTCTTGAGGATTTATATTAACTTTAACTAGGAAAATATACTCTATAAGAACAAAGTTTTCGGATATAATTGTTGATTGGAAAGTTAATATTATCACAGAAAGTTATGAAATTGAGGTTTTTGAGATTTAAGAGATAATATTTTTGAATTTATCTCTGATTTCTTCGATATTTTCTGCACTAAGTTTCTCGATATAATCAA
>CAZTCK010000018.1:0-12814 GCA_964612625.1 uncultured archaeon
ACGTGGCGAAGGTCGCCGGTTCAAATGTCGAAACCGCCAGCGATGCGGAAATCCGGCCGGACCCATCATTTTTATATAGATACCGCAGGTTATTTGTAATATATGCCCCTGTAGTCTAGAAAGCCTGAAAAGGGCTTGGGCAACTGGCCAAGGATACTGGCCTCTCGTGACCTCTGCCCAAAAAGGTCAACCAGAAACAGGAGCAGACACCTCCGGGGTCCGGAGAGAGCCAGTGACCCGGGTTCAAACACCGCTTTTCCGATAGCTGCCGCTTATTCAAAAGCGGTGGAGCAAAAATGCGGGTGGAAATCCCGGCGGGGGCATTGCTTTCACCTTCAGGCCGGTTTTGGAAGCGATGTTCAGTTTCCTGCACGGCGGCGTAACATATTTAAATACGCCCTACAATAAAATATCATTCTGGTGTTTCACGAGTTTTGTGATAACTTATGACAGAGAAAAAGATAGAGAATCTGAAGACAGGCACGACAACTGTAGGCGTAATCGGAAAGGACTTTGTGGTGCTCGCAGCCGAGAGAAAGGCAACCATGGGGTATCTTGTCGCGAGCAAGCACACGAAAAAAATACTTCAGCTGGATGACCACGCAGGCATGACCATAGCCGGAAATGTCGGGGATGCTCAGGCGCTCGAAAGGTACATAAGGGCGGAGATGAAGCTTTACGAACTCGAGGAATCAAGGAAAATCCCCATAAAGGCGATTGCTACGCTTGTTTCGAATATCCTTTATGCGAGAAGTTTTTTCCCATATTACGTTCAGCTCTTGATAGGAGGTTACGACACGAAACCCAGACTCTTCTCATTCGACCCCACAGGCTCGGTTGTGGAAGAAAAAGATTTCTTTTCTACAGGATCGGGCTCTGTGATGGCGCTGGGAGTCCTGGAGGACAAATACAGGGAAGGTATTGACTTGGAAGGAGCAAAAAAACTCGCCGTGCGTGCTGTGAAGGCGGCTGTAGAGAGAGACATCGCCTCCGGGGGAACCGGGATTGACCTTGCTGTTATCACACCCAGAGGATTCGAAATGGTCCCGGAGGAAGAAGTCAAAAATCTTATGAAATAGCGCATGTTTAATTTTTAAGACCAGAGAGGAGATTCAAGTGAGCGATATTCTTAAAGAATTGCAGAAGAATTTACCCAGAGATGCGCAGATAACAGAAGTCAAGTTCGAGGGACCGGAAATCGTTCTGTACACAAAAAATCCGGATTTTTTCAGGGAACACGAGAAAGTCATAAAGGAGATGGTATCCAACCTCAAGAAAAGGATAGAAGTACGTCCTGACTTGTCAATAACGATGGACATGGAAAAAACAAAGAAGAGGATAAAGGAGATTGTTCCCAAGGAGGCAGGGATACGCGAGATATATTTTGAACCGGAGCTTGGAAAGGTGGTCATAGAATCGCAGAAGCCCGGAATGGTCATAGGCAAAGGAGGGGAAACGTACAGGAAGATAAAAAACGAAACTTTGTGGCTTCCGAAAATCGAAAGAGCGCCGGCTATCGAAAGTCCCATAGTCCGGGCGGTCCGGAATCTCCTCCACACAGAAATAGATTACAGGAAGAAATTCCTGAATTCCATAGGACAGAGAATAAACGCCCCAAAAAAGGAGATAGGGGAGAGATGGGTGAGGCTGGCGTGCCTTGGGGGGTTCAGGGAAGTGGGAAGGTCTGCAATGCTTGTGGAAACTCCGGAGTCCAGGGTGCTTCTTGACTGCGGCATTAACGTTGCCTCGGACACTTTCCCGTATCTCGATGTTCCGGAATTCGACATCGAAAGTCTGGACGCTGTTGTGCTCTCCCATCCCCATCTGGACCACTGCGGCTATATCCCTTGGCTTTACGAAAACGGGTACAAAGGCCCGCTTTACTGCACCGCCCCGACCAGGGACCTCATGGTGCTGCTGTGTCTGGATTACGTGGATATATGTCACAGGGAAGGAAAGGAAGTGCCCTACATGAAAAGGTCAATAGAAAAGGTGGTGAAGCACACCGTAGCGCTGGAATACGGGGAGGTTTCGGACCTTACAACAGACATACGTTTGACCCTCCAGCAAGCAGGACATCTCCTGGGCTCCGCCCTGATACACCTTCATATAGGGGAAGGTCTTCATAACATCCTGTACACGGGCGATATGCTGTTCGGGCCCTCAAGGCTTTTCGAGCCGGCATTTACGAACTTCACGAGGGTTGAAACCCTGATACTTGAATCCACATACGGAGGCGCTAATGACATAAAACCGTCGAGAAAGGAGGCGGAAGCAAAACTCATGCAGGTTATAAATGATACCATGAAGAGGGGAGGGAAGGTTCTGATACCATCGTTTGCTGTGGGAAGGGCGCAGGAAATAATGGCGATTCTGGGTTCGAACGGCTTCGAGCACCCTGTTTACATGGAAGGTATGCTCTGGGATGCAACTGCGATACACACCGCCTACCCGGAATATCTTTCCCGTTATCTTCAGAAACAGATATTCCATTACGGAAAAAATCCCTTCCTTTCGGAAATTTTCAGGAGGGTGACCGTTTCAAAGGAGAGAGATGAAGTTATAGGCTCCAGCGAGCCTGCGGTTGTAATAGCAACTTCAGGCATGCTTGTTGGCGGACCCGCTCTTGAATATCTGAAGGCCTTTGCCCCGGACAAGAGGAACACGCTTCTTTTCGTGGGATATCAGGCAGAGGGCTCGCTCGGGAGGAGAATACAGAAGGGGTGGAGAGAAATCCCGATAACGGGGAAAGACGGAAAAACAAAAACGCTGAAAATGGAAATGGATGTCCAGACTGTGGAGGGAGGGTTATCCGGTCACTCGGACCGGAAACAGCTTGTGAGTTTTGTCCACAGGCTCTCCAGCAGACCGGACAGGATAATATGCAATCACGGGGACGGGTATACCACGGTTGAACTCGCAAGGGACCTTCACAAATATTACAAGGTCGAAACCCTCGCCCCCAAGAATCTGGATGTCGTCAGGCTGAAATAAACCATGCCCTGAACAAAATTAAATGAAAGGGATTATCTCTGCACCTTTGCGTGCTCCGGAGCGAGAATCAGCCAGTCCTGTTCAACTCCGACGATTTCACCGTTCTGAGCAAGCACCGTTCTCTTGAGCTTCTCCACAGCCCTTTTGAGCTCACCGATGTCCTTTTCCTTGAGGCCCTTTATCTTGAGGAAAACAAGAGACCCTTCCCTCACGGCCTTCAGTATCCTGTCGGTATCGGCGAACTCCTCGAGCTTTTCAATCGCTATCCCTATCTTTCCCGGAGAACTGGATTCTGCAACTCCGACCTCAACATACTCTTCGGTTGGAATGCCTTCCTCTATTTCCATGTTTCTCGCAAAACTTTTCTTTAATCTGTTAATCTTGTCCAGCACCATATCAACCCCTCCTGAACATTAAAACATCAGACAATTTGTTAATATAATGATGAAAAGACTTATAAAAGTTTGTCCGCCTACTATTTGTTCAGTTCCTCGAGTTTTGAAACCACATCCCATATCTTCGTTCTCGCGTAAAGCGAGATGTTGGGGTCGTTGGAGGCTTCGTCAAGGACTCCTATCACTGTTGATATTCTCACGCTCTCGCTCTCCTTCTCATCTTTCAGATTCTCTATGGATTCCTCGATGGCGTTTTTCACATTCCTCGGAACTCCCCTGTCCCTCATTATATCTTCCAGGAGCTCAAGTGCCTTTTCAACCTTCCCCATCTTCTCACCCCGCGTTTGAGCGAGATTTCATAAGTTTTGAGCGCAGCTCCTCAATCTTCTCCTTGAGTTTTCTTTCCTGCTTTTCTATCGTTTTAAGTCTCAGACTGAGCATATCCTCTTTTTCTTTCAGCTCTTTCTCGATTTCCTTTGTGTCAACTTTTATCATTATGGGACCTGATATTTTGAACACGGATTCGCCGCGTGTTTTCCCTATTTCCTCGAGCGCGTTTTTTATTTCCCTGATTTCCAGATTCAGGGCACTTTTCTGCGCTATTACGGTCTGTATCTGCTGCTGGTAAATCTGTGCCTGGTTGAGAATCTGCTCCGTTTCCTTGTCCATTCCCTCACCTCGCAATAACCCTTTTTGCCACAGGCGGCCTTTTCTTCTCCAGTATTCTGAAACCGCAGTAAGGGCATATTATCTTCTTTGCCTTGTGAAGTTCAATCTCCACATCTTTCCCGCAGTTCAGGCATTTGTAGACATTTTCCGCCATATCATACTCACCCCGGTTCGTATGCCTTTCCGGCCATTTTGAGCCCGCATTTCCTGCACAGCCATATTCCGGATGCTACCCTTTTCATGCCGGGTTTCAGGCACTGGGGGCACACGTGCTTCTTCTTCTGAACCCTTTCGATTTCAACTATTCTCTTTTTGACCCCCTTTCCGTACCTTGTCCCGAACCTTCCGCTCGGACCCACTTTTTTGGTTCTGCCCATGTTATCACTTCAATTTTGATTCTTTCTCTATTTAAACTTATAAGCTTTTCTTGATAAGCTCCCTTATTTCTTTTCCCTTTTTTACAGAGATCTCCACTGCCTCGTGGATATTTTCGGCTGTGAGGGAGCCTATGCTCCCCTTCTGGACCGCGCATATATTTCCGTCAGATTTCGTGGTTACCGTGAGTCTGCACTCCATGGCGTCTTCTTCTTCAAGGTTCGGGTCAACAATCAACCTGCCTCCCATGAGGGCGCACGTTACAGGAACAGGTATGTCGTTGACCGGAAGTGGTTTGCCTTTTTCCCCGTGAACCACGGTTTCCTTCTCGTACTTGGGTATTTTTGTGTTGAGAAGCGCTGTTATGGCAGCTATGCCCGAGGCGTCTATGAGGTTTCCGTCGTGACTCAGGGGCTGGATGTCTATGAAAACCATCCATACCTTCTCCCCCTTCTTTATGCACAGCTTTTTCATGTCAATACACTTTGATTCCCGGATACCGCGGTCCACTATTCTGGCAAGCTCTATGGCGTTTTCTCTTGGCGGCCCGAGTTCGAATTCCGGAGACGCGATGGGGGAAAATTCAGCATTCACTATGAGCACGCCTTCGTCCGGTGTGTCCGGGAATGGTTCTCCAACATCCATCTTCACCCCCACAACGACTTCCGTGTCCCCTATCTTGACCTTTGCTGAACCTTCTGCCTGTTCCACAGGGTTCGTCTCTATCACCATCTTCCTGTACTCGTCAAGCTTTCTTCCGCCCAAGCGGAAGCCCTTTGAGATATGACCAAGTATGTATTGCGTCTGGAAATTCATTCAAATCCCTCCTTTGCCCATTTCTCAAGAAGCGCCTTCTTCTGGTATTCGTAAAGCTTTTCGCAGCCCTTGACTGCGAGGCTTATGACCTTCTTCATGTCCTCCTTGGAGATGCTGCCATCCATCTGGAGCAGCGTGAATCTCTTTTCCCTGGGCATATATGCAATCGGGAGGTCGCACTCCGTAACCTCTTCCTCCTCTCCCGTAAGGTCAAGGACGTATTCGTTTCCTATTTTTCCCGCTGCTATGGATGTCACGAGATCGCGCATCTGTATGCCAGCGTCTGCAAGAGCAAGGCTTGCTGCATTTATGCCTGCGGTCCTCGTTCCTGCATGCGCCTGGAGTATCACTATGTAAACGTCTATCGTTGTCCTCGGAAAGTCCTCAAGGAACAACGCCGGTTCCAACGCTTCGCGCGTGACCTTTGAAATTTCGATACTCCTCCTCGAAGGGCCCGGTCTCACCCTCTCTTTTGTGGAGAAGGGGGCCATGGTGTAATTGCACTGGAGAATCGCACGGTCGCTCTCCTGCATATGTCTCGGGACGAGCTCTCTCGGCCCGTACACGGCTGCGACAGCAACGGTCTTCCCTATACTCACCATTGCGGAGCCGTCTGCCTGCTTCAGGACGCCTACCTTCATCCTCACAGGCCTTAACTCATCCGGTTTTCTCTTGTCAGCTCTTTCCATAATTCTCACCCAATAATTTTCCAATATGATCTGTCAGACCCGGTATCTGGGAATTCTCCTCTATTTCCATTATCGCCCTTGCGGCGAGGTCTTCTTTTTCTCCCTGTATCCATATAACACCGTTCTGGCCCACTGAAATCCTGCATCCTGTTTTTTCCTTTATCAGATTTATCATGGAACCCTGCTTTCCGATGACCCTCGGGACCTTTACGGGCGATATCCTTACAACCCTCCCGTTTTCAAACTTCCTCGTTTTCGGGTCCTTCATGGATATTCTCACGTCCTTAAGCGGCGTGACGTCGGAGACCTTTGCGTAAAGGAGGTCTCCTATCTTGTATATTTTCGACAAATCTGTCTTTGCCGGGTCTATGAATCCTCTCACGCCCGCAAGCGGAAGGAACGCCTTGTACGGGGAATTTATGTTCACAATCCAGCCAGAATACTGAATTTCTTCAACCGTTCCTATCACCATATCTCCCACCTCGGGCATGTATTTCCCTGAGAGGGGAATTACCTCTATAACCCTTCCCTTGTAATACACAACTCCTATTCTTTTGGAGATTATAGACTCTCCATCGCGGAAGCAGTTTCTCCCCGGAAGGTAGTCCATGGATTTAATGATTTCCTCTCCGGGAAGAACAACCTCCCTTTCCTTTTTGCCTTTCACTTCTCCCATCATATCACCTGTCATATTTTATGCTCTTTCACTATTTTGACCTCCACCTTTCCGGAGGTCAGTTTGTTCAGTCTGTCATAAATATCCGCCTGCAAACCGGCTGGAATTTCAACCAGCGCTATCCATGCAGATGAGGTCCATTCCTCTTTTTTAACTTCGGTTATCTCCCTCACAATTGAATTGGCTTTTCCTGCGTATTCAATCGGAACCTTTATCGCGATTTCTATTCTCTCCAGAGAAATCGGGATGATTTCCCGTATTTTTTCGAGAACGGCTTTGACCTGTTCTTTTGCGGGCCTGAACGGATCCACGGAAACGTGTGCTTCGCTCATGGCATTCAGAATCCTTGTAACGGGATGGGGAAGCTTTGTTTTCGGGTCAATCCCCTGCCTTGAAATAATGTTTGCTATCTCCTTTCTTTTTTCTTCCGTAAATCTGTGCCTCTGCTCGGTGGTCAGCTGGATTTCACCCTCTCTGAGAATTCTCCGGGCAATTTCGAAAATGTCCGTTGTCCCGAATGCCTTGTGAAGGTCTTCGGATGAATGGCGCTCGCCCTTTCTCGAGTCCTTGAATATTTCGGGCACGGCAAGTATTTCCTCTACGTTCGTTTCATTTCCTTTCCTGAACTCAAGCGCCCTGTCCGGGTCTACCAGTATCTCAAATTCCATCCCGGATTTCGAAACTCTTGCTATAACTGCGTCCTCCACAGAAACCATAGCATCACCTTTTTGTTCAGGACCGAGAATTACGGGCGTTTGATTCTTAGATGGTGTCCCCGGAAATCTTTCTGAAGCCCTTTCTGGTTATTACCGCAATTTCCATGTTTTCCTTTGATACGCTTTTCTCCCCTGCCTTGAGGGCATCCACAAGGAGTTTCAGGCCTTCTTTTGAAGACATGCCATCCCTGAATCGTGATTTGAGAATCCTCTTTGCCTTTTCCGCTCCTCTTCCCATGGCCTGCGCCTTCCACTGGAGTATGGTTCCTGAGGGGTCTGTTTCAAAAAGACTCGCTCCTGTCTCGTCAACCCCCCCGATAAGCAGGCCAACTCCGAAAGGTCTCAGGCCAGCGTACTGGGTTGCCATGTGTTTGTGATTTGCGAGGTACTTTGCAAGGGTCTGAACGGATATGGGTTCTCCGTAGGTTATCCTGTTTATCTGGGCCTTGACCCTTGCGGCTTCGACCAAATCTCTGGCATCAGCAAGTATGCCTGAGCCTACCACCCCTATATGCTCATCTATCTCGAAAATCTTCTTGTACGTTTCGGTAACGCTCAGAGGGGCAGATGATTTGGTGGCTCCAAGCACCACTCCGTCCTTCATTACAAGCCCTACTGCTGTTGTTCCTCTCTTGACGGCCTGCCTAGCGTATTCAACCTGCAGCAGACGGCCGTCCGGGGAAAAGACAACTATGGTCCTGTCATAAGCCATGTAATTTGGCGGTATGGGCTGCATATCAAACCTCCTGATGTATAAACATTAAACCGACCGCACCGCAACCTTCGGGCAGCGGAATCAATATGATTTTATGAATTTTATATATAAATAACTTCCTTATAAATCTTCAGGACTCCGGGATTAGCCGAAAACGAGCTCCTTTATCTCCGAAAGATCGTCCAGCGAGTTGAGCTTTATCTTCTTCCCGGAAATAGTGTAGAGAACGTTGTCTATGTAGAGCGAGCGTTTCACATCGTATTCGCCCATGAAGTAATATCCGCTTTTCATGAAGGGCTCGCTCGTTTCGTAGTGCGTGATTCTCCCCTTAAGGACAAAGCCGTTGTCCAGCGAGATGTCGTAGACGTACGCCCCCTGGAAAACGTAATCGCCGTACGTGTTTCTCGGCAGGGATTCCTTGTCGCCCTTTATCTCCGCGAGCAGTATGGGTATCACGAGCAGGTTTTTCTCCCTGTCGAATAGGAAGGCCTTGTGGTCGTGCAAAGCGTAGGAATCCGTTCCTCTGTCTCCTATTACAACCCTGTGGAGTTCTTCCGGATTTCCCACATCCGTGACATCGAATATCGCAAGTTTCACTCCCTGATACCAGGAGAAATCTCCCCATTCTTCCTCTGCTTCAACCGTCTCCTTCCCTATGCCAATTATGTGATTACTGTCGTAAGGGTGAAGATAGTCCGAGTAACCGGGTATCTTCAGCTTCCCCAGGATTTTCGGGTTTTTCGGGTCGGATAAGTCGACAACGAAGAAGGGGTCAATCTTCTTGAACGTGACAAGGTATCCCCTGTCGCCCATGAACCTTGCAGAGTATATCGATTCGCCCGGGGCTATGTTCTCGAGCTTCCCTACCATTTTGAGGTTCTCGTCAAAGATGTAAATGTTGTTGCTTGTTGAGCCCCCGCTTCTTGATACACGCCCTTTCGTGGTCGCTATGCGGAAGTGCGAATCGTATTCGTCCATGGAAAACTGGTTCAGAACGCGGCCCGGAGCTTCCATGTGGCCGGCATACGAAATCTTTCCGTTTTCAAGGGAGAATTTGTGAACAATGGTTTTTTCTGCCAGTGTGCTCTCGCCGCTTCTCACCAGCGGGAAAAACGGGAAACTCGTTTCGGCTATGTAGAGGTTTTCAAGGGATGCGTAGACATTGTGTCCCGAACCGATGATGACCTCTTTCGTTATCTCCCCTTCTGGATTTTCGAGTGAAATGGAAGCGAGTGTGACAAATCTCTCAGGGTTCACGGGCTCGAAGTATTCGACCTCCGAACATCCGCATGTCCTCGAAAATGATATGTCTTTTTCAACATCCTCTCCCTTCCTGTCCCTGTAGAGCGGAATTATCCCTTCGCTTTCCCCGCTCTCCAGAATTCTGTAATCCGGGTAGGAGTTTATGACGAAGTAAACGTACGGGCCTATCTTTCTTGAGGATACGTAATCGCCCTCGAATTCCACAGAGCGGATGAGACTGGGCTTTCTTTTGTCACTCGTGTCCCATATCTGAACAACAGCAAAAGTCTTCTGGGGAAATGGGATTATCGTTTTTTCTTCACTCATCTCGTCTGTCTTGCGCATACCGGAACCGAAAATCAGAACATAGTCCCCGTGAATGAACATCTCTCTGGGACGAATGTTAAGCGTGGTTTCACTCAATATTCCGCTTTCTTTAGGCGGGTAAGCTTTCGCTATTATGAGTTTGCTGTCCTCGTTTCTGTGAAACCACACCGACACGCCCGTCAGCGTGTAAATGTATTTTCCGTCCGTTTTGACAATATCCGCTTCGTCAACGCCCTCGACCTGCACGTTTGTTTCAGAATAGTCTGGAAGTGTTCCGGAAGAACCAACCCCGGTTTCGGCTCCTGCAGACGCTGACAGGGGCTGGAAAAGCCCCTTCGTAAGGTAATAGGCACGCGCCTTTTCCTGCGCCTCTTTAAACACGCCCGCGAGGGAAGAGCATGAATCAAATCTTTTCAGCGGTTTGCCGAGAGAGGGGTTGGGATTTGCCTGGTATGCGTGGAAGGAAATCACTCCCCCCACTATGAGTGCTACCACGAGAAACAATCCGACTCCTCCGAATCCTTTTGCCTTCATGTTTTATCCTTGAATGCGGACTTTAAAATAGGTTTTGTTTTTCTTCGGTTTTTGCCGAAATCCCCTTTTTAAGTCCGGTCTCAAATTAAAACACGATGGTGAACGAAGACGAGAGAATCGAATTTTTTGAGAGCAGGAGAAAGAAGAAGTACAGGAGAAAATACAGGAAAAGGGTGGAATTCAGGAAGACGCCTGCTGGAAGATAAAACACTGGTCTTCTTTGGGATTGTACTTTGAAAGGTACGGCCTGTCTTCCGCAATAGCGGTGTAGTGCGCATCAAGATATTTGCAGTGCCCGCATGCCTCATCGAAGCGAGGCTCGAAGCTCTCGGCCTTCACCTTTTCATTTATCTTTCGTATTCTCTCAGCCATCCTTTCATGGTCTTCCTCCGTTATCTCTGCCAGGACCGTTTCCCCGAGGCGGAGGATGTTTTTGCCTGCTTTTGACTCCCTCTCGCCCTCATAGTTACTTCTGAACACCATGCTGTTCATGACGACCACGGGGTCATCTTTGAGGTAATTCTCAACAACGCCCGGGTCCTTCTTTGTCATGCTGTAGTCAATCAGATGCACGCCGTCTTCCATCCGGCATATCTCGTCTATCTTTGCCCTTATTTTGAATCCCATAAAACACGCGTCAAGTTTCTGCATAGGTCTGTCTATCAGTCTTTCCTCCTCCTTTTTTCGAATGTTATTTTCATAGAATTTTTTCAATATCTCGGCGCCCTTCTTTCTGTACGCCCCCGCCATGTATTTTGCCCTTTCCGGGTTCCGGAATTTATCGCAGCCTCCTTCTTCCTCCACGGCTTTCGGCCAGTACCATCTCCAGTAGTTCGCAAAACTTTCAGGGCTTTCGAATTTATTTTTCCAGAAGAGCGAGAGCACGTGGTGTATCTTTATGTGGAAAAATTCCCTCATACTGAGCCGCGGTTTCACTTCGTATGAGTTCTCCAGATAAAATCTCACAGGGCAGAATTCGAAGCACGTTATCTTCCCGGGAGTCCATGTCTCGATTTCCATATACAAATCTCTCGCAGTTAAATTTTTAAGAGAGATTCCGGATACTTTTACATATGACACTCCGGATGCTCGATTTCACAGAGAGAGAACTCAAGGACATAGCAATATCCCTGCTCATACTTTCACTTGTGTTTGCCTATCCTGAAATTTTGTTCCGGCCGGAATTTTTCATCTTCTCGGTCGTGACGGTCGGAATCGCGTTCATAGGACACGAACTTTCCCATCGCTTTGCGGCAAGGAGGCTCGGCTTTTATTCTGAATATGTCATGTGGAAAGAAGGGTTGTTAATGGCCTTACTGCTGGCTGTCATAACGAACGGGGCTTTTATTTTCGCTGCCCCCGGAGCTGTTGTATTCTCGGGTTACTGGGTATTCAGGAGACCGGAGATTGATGATATAGGAAAAATAGGCATTGCAGGGGTCGTTTTTAATACAATAATGCTCTACTTCTTCGCCCTTTCATACTTCCTGACCGGGATTCCCCTCCTCTCCTACGCCGGCCAGATAAACGGATGGTTTGCAATATTTAACCTGTTCCCTTTCGGTCCGCTGGACGGGAGAAAGGTAATGGCCTGGAATATGAAAATATGGCTGGGTATGTTCATTGCGGCACTGGCAGGTTTTGGTCTTCTCCTGTACGTTTTTTAGGTTTCTTCCCGAAAACTTTCGCTATCTCGCGCGGTCTGAAAACTCCCTTCTCCGTTATTATCCCGGTAACGAATTTCGCAGGCGTTACGTCGAAGGACGGGTTCTTCGCCTTCGCTCCCTCAGGCGTGATTCTTTCCTTCCCGATGAAATGGACCTCGTCTTCACTCCTTTCTTCTATTGGTATATCCCTGCCTGATTCGCAGGAGAGGTCGATCGTTGAACTCGGGGCAGCGACGTAAAAAGGGACGGAGTTTTCTTTCGCGAGGACCGCTTTCTCGTAAGTTCCTATCTTGTTGGCAAAGTCCCCGTTCCCCGCTATCCTGTCCGCCCCAACTATGACCATATCGATTTCGCCTCTCTGCATGAAATGTCCGGCCGCATTGTCGGCGACCACGGCGTGAGGAATCCCCTCATTCAGCAATTCCCATGATGTGAGCTTCGCTCCCTGTAAACGCGGGCGGGTTTCATCCACATACACGAACATTCGTTTCCCCCCTCTCTTCGCGAAGTAAATCGGAGATAACGCGGTTCCCCAGTCCACGCACGCAAGCCAGCCCGCATTACAATGCGTCAGTATGCGAAACCCGTCCTTTATCAGTTCCGCCCCGAATTCTCCGATTTTTTTGCATGATTCAACCGAAAAGCTGGCGTATTCTTCAGCTTTCGCCAGCGCGTTTTCTCCCTTCTCAACGGCCTTCAGAACGTAGTCTATTCCGTAAAACAAATCATACGCCGTAGGCCGGGTATTCCGCAAAGTTTCTTTCGCCCTTTCCACATTTTCGTTTCTGAGCGCGGCAAGTGCGATTCCGTATGCTCCCGTCGCACCTATCGCAGGCGCCCCGCGAACAACCATGGTTTTTATTGCTTCTGCGAGATCATCGATATTTTCGTATTCGACTATTTTGAATTGTTTCGGAAGCTCCCGCTGGTCAATCATTCTGACTTTTGAATCCCCGAACCAGACTGTTCGATAATGCCTCCCGTTAACGAGCATAGAAT
>CAZTCK010000019.1:0-12779 GCA_964612625.1 uncultured archaeon
GGGAAAGACTTCGTCTTTCGCTCTTCGCGCTCCCGGAAAAGGGTTCTTCGAACCCAGGAAGCTACTAAAGCACACGGTCCTTAGCCGTGCCCCTTTGGCCTGGAACCACACGAGATGCGCGGCCAACACTTGACCGTTGCCAAGCCTTTGCCTTTTTCGATGAAGCCTTTTGTGAACGCAGACCTGCTTCCGGAAAAGGCTTCTTGGGTACCCCCGCATCTCAGATTTGAACCTTATAATTTTATAAACTTTAAAAGTTTTTATATCATTAATTGCCTTAATTATCTTATTAAACTGGTGGTCGCTTGAAGATAAGAATTTTGAGCAGGAAGGGGGAGAAACTGAAATTCCTTTTAGAGGGAGCAACGCCTGCGTTTGCAAATACTCTGCGAAGGATTATGCTGTCAGAAATACCGAATCTCGCGATAGATGTTGTGGATTTCCATGACAACACCTCGGCTCTTTTTGATGAGGTGATTGCGCACAGACTTGGCATGATACCTCTGAAGTTCGACCCAAAGAAGTTCAACTTTTCCGAGGAGTGCAAGTGCGGGGGAAAGGGATGCCCTTCCTGCGAGGTTTTCTTTGCACTGGAAAAAACAGGACCTGCCATGGTTTACTCCTCCGACCTCAAGCCATCCAACAAGAACGTAAAACCACTATTCCCTGACTTTCCTGTAGTCAAGCTCCTGAAAGGCCAGCACCTAAAACTCGAGGCGATAGCAAGACTGGGAAGGGGGAAGGACCACGCAAAGTTCCAGGCTGCAAACGTTTCGTACAACTACCTCCCCTCGCTGGAGGTCCGCAAACCCAGAAACCCAAGAAAGATAGAAAAGGCCTGCCCGAAAGGTGTGCTGGCTGTCAGGAGGAACAAACTTGTTCTGGCCGACCCGTTCGGGTGCAATGAATGCGGGGTCTGCGAGGAAGTTAGCGAAGGGCAGGTGAAGATAAACAGCGACCCGACAAAATTCGTATTCAGGGTGGAGAGCATTTCGGGTCTGGAGCCGCAGTATATCGTGGGAGAATCCGCGCGTATCCTTCAGGAAAAAGCCAAGGAATTCAAAAACCAGCTTAAGGGGATATGATGACCCTGAAACTCATCATCTCGTGGATTCTTGGGGGGATTCTCATATCAGCGGCTGCATGGATACTGGGTCACATAGAGCAAACCGTTGGGGTTTCGTTTCTTTCATACGCCCTGGCATTTTTCGTGGCTTTCATCCTTATTATGATAGGCGGGCTTGCCTGGATAAGCGTGGCGACCGCAGCCGCAAAACACTGATATCTTGGTTCAGGAGAACTCCCGCACCCGTGCCTCGTTTTCTGCGCGATATTCAGCGTACATGTAACTAATTCGAAAATCTCGCTATCCAGTTTAGTCATATATTTCGAAAGGAATAAAAGGGTATTCATGACAAATTATATTATATGCTCACAGAAAAGGAAATGGAAATTCTGGAGATAATAGGAAAGCGTCTCCTTGTGAGAAAAGAGGAACTCAAAACCATACTCAGGGAGAAAGGGTTTGATGATGGAGTAATAATAGCCAACAAACTAAGCGAACTGGGTTACGTGAAATTCGTGGACGCCGTTGGTTCTCCGTGCTATGCCATCACACAGGACGGTCTCAAGGCACTCAAAAACGGATAAGTATAAAAGCCGCCTGCTTTTATATTAAAGTAAAGCCCCGTGGTGTAGTGGCCAAAGTTCGATTCCCGGTGACGGAAAGAACAGGCCAAGCATGTCGGGCCTTGGGTCACGAATCCAAAGCATTGAGCGAATCATAGTTGACGCAGGCAGAGTCTGCGTCTTTCGAAACCTTCGCTATGAAAGGAAACCCGGCGACGGCGGTTCGAATACGACTTTTGCTGGAAATCCGCCCGGGGCTATTCAAGAATTCACGGAGTTTCGAAGGTGTTACGCATTTTGCACGTGATAGAATTCATACGTGCCCCTTATATCCCTTCCCGGGCCGGTAACGGTCACGCTCATCCTTAGGGGGGCGGGAGAGGGAGGGGTATTTTTCCATCTGAAGCAGTCAATTTCGTACACTATATCTATCGAATAAGCCCTCCCGTGCTCCCTGAGAAGGGAGAGTTTCAGGTCACTCATTTTGCCCTCAAAGCTGTCTTTCGTTTCGTTGCAGCTGGGCGTGTCCCTTATTGTTTCGTTCACCAGGTTCACTATGTTTTCAAAAAGTACAATATCCGTGTTTTCAAAGGGTTCGGACATCTCAACAGAGGTGTAGTTGAAGAGGGACTGCTGAACCACGTAAATAATGCCTATAAGAAAGACTATGGCGACCAGAAAGAGCTGGCCTTTTTTCGAGCCCATAGAAATATTTTGGGTGAGCAAAAATAAAAAGAAACAGAATGACGCGCATTTGTGCGCGTCTTTCGGATTTTTCGGAGGGGTGAAATTTCGAAATACGTCCGTTATCGAACGCTCTATAGCGTTTATCTCTGGAGGACGGGAATCCCCAGTTCCTTGTTGACGTCTCTTTCTCCCTCCTCCCTTGCGACAGGCCCCAGAATGTACGGGGATTTCACACCGGTCACTATTGTTATCACCTTCAGTTTTCCCTTGTAGTTCGGGTCTATCCTCGCACCCCATATAACCTGCGCCTCGGGGTCTAGCTGTTTCGAGACGTATTCCCCTATAAGGTTTACCTCATCCAGCCTCAGGTCCTCGCCGCCTGTTATGTGTAGGAGGGCGCCTGTTCCTCCCTGGTAATCCACTTCGAGAAGCGGATTGCTCATTGCTTTTATTATGGATTCTTCTGCCCTGTTTTTGGTGTCGGACTCGCCGAATCCTACTGTTGCGACTCCTCCCGAATGCATTATCGCTTTCACGTCCGCGTAATCGAGGTTCACAAGGGACGGCTGCGATATGGTTTCGGTTATCCCCTTTATCATGTTTGCGACCAAGTCGTCCGCAACAGAGAACGCCTGCTGCAGAGGGAGATTACCCGCAATGCTCAAAAGCCGGTCGTTTTCTATCACTATCACCGTGTCGCAGACCTGTCTCAGGTGATAGAGTCCATCTTCTGCCTTTCCCATGCGCGCACCTTCGACTTTGAACGGCATGGTCACGCTGGATATCACAATTGCTCCCATTTCCTTGGCCATTTTTGCTATGACCGGTGCGCCTCCCGTCCCTGTTCCTCCTCCGAGACCAGCTACCAGATAGAGCATGTCTATTCCTTCAAGGAGTTTTCTCAGTTCTCTCTCGCTCTCCTCTGCTGCCTTCCTTCCGACTGAGGGAAAACCTCCTGCTCCCAGGCCCTTGGTCAGTTCCCTCCCTATCAGTATCTTCTCGTCTGCCCTTGAAATGCTCAGATGTTTTGCATCCGTGTTCACTGCTATGGTTTTCGCTCCCTTCACTCCTATGTCCGTCAGCCTCGTCACGCAGTTGTTTCCTGCGCCTCCCACGCCCATAACGAGTATCTTCGCTTTAAGCAGGTCCAGGTCAAATTCATCCTTTACCTGTTTCTCAAAATTGTTTACCGGACTGAAAGATGGCGGTACCGGTTTATTCTGTCCGGGAATAGAAACCTCATTTGAAACCTCCTTTTTTACATCCTCTTCAAAAACGTTTTCGAATGCCTTCTGTATCAGCGATTCCATGCTTTCACCCCTCCTTTTTTATCTCATTTCTATACCGGAAAACATATTTTTGAACGAATGCTTTCCAGTATCGAAATGTTTATATTTACGTTTTTCAATTATTTTTCAGAATCAGTTTATACTTACAAATAAGCCGGAATTAACTTCGCTTGGAATCCAATTCATCCCCCAATGAATTGGACTCTGTGCAACTTCCCCCAAAGTTGCATGAAACTTTTTCTGCCCGGTTTAAAATTTTAACATTTATTATTTCCGTTTTGGATATATAAAGTTTTCCTGCTCCCTTTTGAAAAAAGGGGCATTTTCCTGCCTTTTTAGTGAAAAAATCGAGCAGTGCTTTCTCATGTAAATTTGGTCGCTGTATATCGAAAAATGCCCACCGAAAGCTTTATAAATAGGTAATTTAATTACTTAATAGAAATAACACAAATATGTGTTAATGGGGTGTTTGAGGTGAACGTTGAAAGGACGGGCTCCGGGAGGAAAATGAAAAATTATCTCGGAACAACTGACGGGAATTTCGTAGACCCGGTTATATCAAGTTATGCGAAAAATTCTTATGTTAGTGAGGGTCCTGCTTACGATTCGCTGTATAATGCTTTCAATGAGTATTCGCAAAGAAACGAGGAAGAACAAACTCCGGTGAGTTTCTGGGGTATAATTGCGGAACTGGTGAAAAAGCTTCTGGGCAGTGGTCCGAAGGAAACCGCAGAAGGGAATCCAGAGTTCGAAGAGTTCCTGAAAAATATTAAATATGAAATTGCCGATACGTCCACACTTAATGCCATATACGAAAAGGTTAACGGAAAGCCGCCTCCGGGAAACCTTGGCGGTCTGTGGGTTCCGTACAAGGCAGACGGTAAAGTTTTCGGAGGAGAAATTTACATAAGCAGGGAAGTCCCGCCTGAAGAATGGGATAAATTCAAAAAACACGAACTGGGTCATGCTGTTACCGATTACGATCTAAGCAGAAGGGGAATCGACCCTGATTCCATACCCGAAGATTATCATGAAAGAAAAGCCGAACACTGGGAGGTAAATTTAAATTAGGGGGTTGATGGTTAAAAGGGTGAGGTTTGATGGCGCGCGAAAATAAGTCAAAAAGAGGGTTCGATTTAATAGATCTCACCATGGAACCCGGAGAAGTTTTGGGCTCTGCCCTAAAGATAGGTCGTGACGCCTTGCTCTATAAAGGTCTCGAATTAATCGACATAGAAGGTGATGATTTTTTCTCGAGATTTTTTGGCACTCTCAAAAGGGGTCTTCATGAAGCGTTTAAATCAAGGGCTTTTGCAAGGTACGGTGAGGATTTCCCCTGGATAGCGTACAGGGATGCGTTCAGGCGTGGTTCTTCCGAGATAGAGGAGTATTATACGGTTTCTTATAAGTCCATAAAGAAACCAGACGGCAGTCCGCTCGAGCTTCCCATTAACATAAAATGGAAAAGCAGCGGAAAAGTCGATACCTCGCAATTGGTAAAAGAGGCAAAATATATCATCAGGGAAACAAGAGGTGACCCAAAGCAAATCCTGAAGTACCATCAGGAAAAAAGCATGCTTTACAACAAAGAGTTACCATTTCACTACAATGAAATTTGGTCGCTCACAAAGGCGGATAACAGGTACGTGAACGGTGACCTGAAGGGCAGAGAGCAGTTCAGGCAGTTCTTCAAGCACTTCGTTTACCTAGACCTGATAGCGACCCAGAAATTAGGAAAACGGGAGAAAGTTTACGAAGACGGGGAAATTGTCACCTACCGTTACAAGAGACCGCCGGATGCGCTCATGTGGATGTTCCATGAAGCAGGCAACATCTTTTATGACCTAAAGGACAAATTGGCGTACAACCTAGCAGGAGCTCTTGGTGTCAGGGCGGCGCAGCTGTTTACGGAGGCGGAAGTGGGGGACCATGTCAACCAGATGAAGAGATTCCCGGGAAGGAAACCGTTAATGCACTACACCTAATCCACAAATTTAAACCTACATACCCAATTATTAATCATGGCAACCACCGTGATGGACTTCCTCATCGAGATTCTCAGAATCAGCCCTCAAACAGTGAGCCAGTATTCGAATGTCACGCCCATCGAGCAGATGTTCTATTTGATTTTTTTTCCAACGCTCTTCATACTGATATTCATATACATCCTCACAACAAGATGGATGAGCGAGCACGCAGGTTTCAGGATACTCGTGGCCGTTGCCGTCTACGCGTTCATAATCTTTCAGGGCTACTATGACTGGTTTGTGATGGCGAGCAAGTTCTGGCTGTTCATGCTCGTGATACTCGGCGCTGTCTGGTTCGTGTTCAGGCCGAAAGCTCCTGAGGGAGGAGGCGGAGCGAAGGGAAAGGCCCTAGGCGGCGGAATAATGGACGATCTCAAAAGAAGGTTTAAGGGGGAGATAACAGGGGAGTTCAAGCAAAGGGAAGAGATGATAATGGCCATGCTCAAGCAAATTGAGGATGCCATGAAGAAAGCAGGTGGGAATATAACAGACATAGACAACGTTCTCGGCGGAGGGGGCGGAGCGATGATAATGATGGCGAGAATCTACCAGATGATATGGGACCTCAGGAGAGACGAGCAGATAATGGGATTCGCGGGACCGAGAGTCATGAAACTGATAAAAAGATATAATCATGTTGCCAGAGCTTTAGGAGCGAAAACGATGCCGGAGAAATGATAACATGCTTCCCTACAATTTCCTTTCGTTCGAAATTCTCCTTCCGTTTTTCCTAGTCCTCGCGATCGTCTACGGGGCGCTGGAGGTTTCAAGGGTTTTCTCAAACCGTGCGGTGAAGGGTATCATAGCGGTGGTATTCGCGTTTTTCGCGGTAATGAATTACGAGGTCGTGATGTTCATAAACTACATACTTCCGTACGCGGCCGGGTTCTTCGTGATTATCTTCCTCATCTGGATTATCCTGAAACCGTTGAAAATCGGCGGCGGGATTGACCCTCTCATGTTCATCGTGATTCTCGCGCTCGTTTTAATCCTGCTGGCAAGGTTGAATTCGCTGGGCTACACGGAATACACGTTCCTCTCGGACCCGAACTTTCTGTGGCTGATAGGGATAGTGGTCGTTCTTGTTTTAATATGGAAGGCATACAAGATTGGCAAATTTGGCAAATAGACGAAAGAATTATGCTGCTTTTTTCTTGATTCTGCCTATCATTTCTTCCCCAAGGAAATAATTTTTGAGTATTTCGCACCCGTCCAAAAACAGTTTGCTGTCAAGTCCCTTTATTGCTATCTTCCCGTTTTCCTGTTTCGCTCCTTTCGTGTACAGACTGTTTATCATCTTTGAAGAGTCTATTTCCGGGTCAAGCAGGGCGTACATGCTAACAGCGATGTTAACAACCACGGAGTACTGTTCCCCGATCTGCTTGTTCAGGGACTCTGCCTCTTCCTGCGTCTTCACCCCGCCGGATTTAGCCTTTTCCAGCAAGCCGTCTATAACGCTTATCGGCCCTTTCATCTTTTCTTTTCCCGCTTCAAAGGCGGTTTTGTATTCGTTGTTGGCATTCCTCAACTTTTCGTATTCGCTGTCCGGAACTTTGCTCTCGTACTGGCCGACAAATTTGTCCAGCTCTTTATAAAGGAGGGAAAGATATTCCTCGAAATTGGCCAAACCCTCTCCAAATTTTGAGGGGTTAATCTCCGAAGACATGAAACCAAACCTAAATTTTTATCACTTAATAGTGATTTTAAGTATTTATAAAGCTTCCCTCCCCCGCAACCGCTGTCCTGAGAGGATAGGCTTTTATAAAGGTTATCGCATAATTATTAATATGGCAGACGGAGCATTCCAGATACTGATTCAGAACATGAGCAGGCTGGGTTTCTTCAACTTCCTGTTTCCGTTTCTGCTTGCCTTAGCGATTGTCTACGGACTCATCACATGGGCACTGAAGGACCAGTTACCAAAATCAGCGAGGGGACTGATTTCGCTCATAATTGCATTCTTCGTGATGCTGTACTCGAGCTGGAACACCATGATAGTGGATTTCTTCGCCAACATATCAGGGCAGTTCACGGTTGTGGCTACGGGATTGCTGTTCATAGTCATGCTGATAGCCATAACAGGCTACAAACCAAAGGACCTTCTTGAAAACAAAACAGCAAAATGGGTCACAGTTCTTGTCCTGGTCTTTATAGGCATAGTGATATTCTTCGGAGCAGGAGCGATGTGGCTGATAAATGTGCCGGGATGGACAGTGAGTCCTGAGGTCTGGGCAGTGCTGTTTTTCATAGTAATACTGGCAATAGTGATGTTCTTCCTTGGTCAGGAAGAGGGAGGAGGAGCTCCAGCCGAGAAAAAGGAAGGCGGCTAAAATTTGTTTATTTTTATATCTGATTTAGTTGTAAGAAGGTTTTTATTGACCGCAGGGATTTGTTTTATATGAGGAGGAAACCCGAGGCTTGGAAAAAAATCGCAAAAGAAAGGATACGCATACTTTTCGACCTCGCTGAAGAAGTGATAGAAAAGCATCCGGAACGTTCGAAGCGCTACGTGGAGCTTGCGAGAAAAATAGGCATGCGTTACAACGTGCGTATCCCTAAGGATTTGAAAAGGAAGTTCTGCAAGAAATGCCTCTCCTACCTGAAACCCGGGGTGAACTGCAGGGTCCGAACAAGCGAAGGTAAACAGGCCGTGATAATAACATGTCTTGAATGCGGAGAAGCCGCAAGATATCCTTATATAAAAGAGAAGAAAATTATTAAAAAGAGGGAAAAATGAAACTCGTCATCTTTCTGGGCGCGCTCGTGATATTCATCTCGTGTTTCTTCATATTCTTCACCTTTGACTCCATGATACGGACAAAGATGATATGCTCCTTCAAGGAGAAGTTTACGTGCAATGTGACCGAACTCAACTTCACCATAGTTTTCGGTATTCTGATAGTGGGGATGTTTCTCTTTGTGGACACGCTTGTGGTTTACATAATGATAAAGACATGGGTGCCGGATTTGTTTATGTACGGAAAATAGCAGTCACTCCACGCCAAGCATCCTTCTGAAAATCCATGTGGCGGGAAGCGTTATGAGTATGTACCAGCCAAGCCAGTTCAGATACGTCCAGCCGATGAGGGGAAGAGTGAACGGAAGTTTCACCGCGAGGTCCATCCTCGTGCGGTTGATGTTCTCGGGGTGGACAACCCAGTATGCACCTCCTGCCCTGAACATATCACCCTTTGCATAGCCCTCTTCATCGGAAAACTCCCCATTTCCGTTGAGGTCAATCCACACCTTTATCTCCCCGTCGCCCGTTTTTTCGGTCTTCAGGGAATAGTTAAAATCAGAATAGGAAAAGTAACCCATCCCCACTTTATCACCGGCAGGCGTGGTCTCAACCGTCACGCCCCCGTAGGTGTGGCCCATGGAACTCAGGATTAGAAGAACAACGCCCATGGTTATGAACATGGGTTTCATGTTGAGTTTCATCTGTTTCTGGCTGAGCTTCATCATCTCGCTCATGTACTCGTTCGCCTTCTTCATATCCTTGTTTTTCTGCGCTTCTTTTGATTTCTCCCTGTAAAACTTCATATCTTCTTTCAGTTTTCGTATCTCTTCGGGATTGGTGAAAACCCTGTATATCACGCTTATCGCCAGGGACAGACCCAGAGCCCAAAGCAAAATCTCCTGATATGGGAAGAACATTCGCTCACCTCAGTACTTCATCACCTTGCTGAGTTCCTCAACAGCTTTCAGTGTCCGGTCTTCTCTGAACCTTATTATCCTGAGCGCTGCGCCGCAGAGAGAGGAGAAAACCACGCCATAATACCTGTTTATCCTCTGGTGTTCATTTGCTTTCTCGTCTCTGGTTTCCTTCTCGAGTATGACCATGTTGTCGGGCTTGAACGAAGTGAAAAATTCGTCCGGGAGCGCGCGCAGATAACCGTGAACCGTCTCGAAGGTCAAACACCCGCTGACCACGAGATTTGTTGTCTCTTTCATCCTGGTTATCATCACCTTCTCCACCTCGCCGTAAAATTTCGAGAGCGCGTGCCTTATCGCCTCGAGGTCGGTTATCTCTTTCAGTTCGCCCGTGTCCCCGAGTTTGTCGAAATCGATAATTTCGAAATCGCGTTTTTTACCTGCGCGCTGGAGAGCGAGGTCCACTATCGTTTGCTTGTCCACATCTTCCAGTCCGGTAACGAAAATCAGTTTCATTATAACCACTTTGAAAAGAATCTATAAATATTATTTATCCTCTCTTAAAATAGTTTTCAGCTTGAGGAGCAGGCTGTCATCGCCCGGGTCTTTCCCCCGGAGGAAAGCAAGGTAAACGGAAACGAAGTCCAGGACATACATGGTGGACAGCATTCTCGAAATTCTTGAAGGATAGACAGACCAGACCTCGGTAACGAGTCTTGCGGATTTTTTCATCACACCTTTTGTGAACTCTATCCTCTTTTTCGTCTTTTTGTCCTCTTCTTCATCCCTTATTATTATCACGGAGAAATTCCTTGCGAGAAAGTCCCCGCCTTCCCAGCCGAGAATTGAATTGTGATTCAGTTCGGGATAAACCTCCGAGAAAGATGGGAGCTTCGAATTCTCGTTGAACTGCGTGCGCGCGCGATAAGCGACAGGGGCATACATCCCGAACCCCTGCACCACGGGGATGGAATCCTCGAGTTTCAGGGCAAGTCTCTTCGCCGGATTGTCTTCGGTCGGGACGTCCGGCTTTATCTCCTCCCTCGTCTCCCTGAGGTTTTTCACGACAAGTTCGAGATTCTGTTTACGCACGAACTTTATCTTTTCGAGAATGATTATTATGGGGATGAGGAGATAACCTGTCGCGAACCTCGGCTTCAGACCCTTTGGAATCTTAACATACGCTTTCGAATGCCTTACGCACAGTCTTTCGAGTTCTCCCCCGGAGGTTACGGCGATTGTTTTGCAGCCTCTGCGCACGCATTCCCTGAATGCGCTCAGGGTCTCTTCCGTGTTCCCTGAATAACTGATGACGAAAACTAAATCCCCCCTCTTCACGTGTTCGGGAAGCGAGTAATCCTTGAACACCCTTATGTCTTTTTCCGGAAACATTCCCGCAAGCATATCGCCCGCTATCCCCGAGCCGCCCATCCCGCACACCACAACCCTTTCCGGCTTTTTGATTTTCAGCTTTCCGGCGAATTTCCTTCCAATTTCAATCGCTTCCTCGCACTGCTCGGGGAATTTCTCAATGGTTTCAAGAATTTTCGAAAGGTCCAGTTTCTCCATTTCGTCCCTTTCGTCCAGATTCACGTTATCTCCTTATCTCTTTAAACCCCGTGTATTTCACGAGGGCCTTCGGAATCCTGACACTCCCGTCTTTCCGCTGATAATTTTCGAGTATCGCTACCATCGTTCTTTCGGTTGCGATAGCCGTCGAATTTAAGGCGTGCGGAACTTCCCGCTCCCCGTTTTTCCTCTCGAGTTTTATACCAAGTTTTCTCGGCTGATAATCTGTGCAGTTTGAAGAGGAAACCAGCTCGCGGAACTTCCCCTGCGCCGGCATCCAGACCTCCAGATCGTACTTAAGCGAAGCGTTGTCGTTCATTTCCCCCGAGCATATTGATACGATTCTGTAGGGAAGCGAAAGTTTCTGGTAGAGGGTTTCAGCGTTCTTTATCAATTTGTGGAACCACTCCTCAGATTCCTCGGGTTTGCAGAAGACGAACTGCTCGACCTTGTCAAACTGGTGCACGCGGAATATGCCTTTCGTATCCTTCCCGTGCGAACCCGCCTCCCTCCGGAAATTCGTTGAGAAGCCCGCATACGTCTTCGGGAGTTCATCTTCTTTAAACGTCTCACCCATATGGTAGGAGGCAAGTGTTTGTTCCGCGGTCGCTATCAGAAACATATCTTCACCCTCAACCTTGTAAAGCTGTGTCTCGAAATCCGAGAGTTCGGCCGCTCCTGCTATCGCGGGTTTCTGCAGCATAAAGGGCGTCCACATAGGGGTGAACCCGCGTTTCGCCAGGAAGTCAAAAGCGAACTTTATGAGGGCGAGATTGAGCAAAACCAGTTCGTTTTTCAGATAGTAAAACCTTGCTCCGGAAAGCTTCGAGGCCCTCTCAATATCCGCAAGGTTGAGGTCTTCGAGCAGGTCCACATGGCTTTTCGGTTTGAATTTCAGTATTTCGAAACCGATCGAGTCTCTTGTCTCCCTTCTGAAATCCTCAACATGTTCTTTCCAGACCTTCGCCTTGCCCCATGCCCTTATGAATTTGTTCTCTTCTTCGGTATTGCCGAGATTTACATCCCTGTGGAGTATGTTCCCCACCCGGTAGCGAAGCTCATCCCGTTTCAAAAGGAATTTCTTCGCCTCCTCGTCCTTTCTCGCAATTTCATCGTTTATCTTCCTCATTTCTTTTATTTTCCGGCGAACATCCTTCCCGGATTTCTTGAGCTTGGCTATTTCCCGGGAAACGACATTTCTCTTGTGCTTCAGTTTCTCTACTTCTTTCAGAACGTGCCTCCACTTTTTGTCGTATTCCACCACTTTGTCAACGATTTTCGGGTCTTTGAACCGCTTCTTCTCGGATTCCCGTATCATCTCTGGGTTCTCGCGAAAAAGCCTGATATCGAGCATGCCAACACCTATAAGATTTTGTTGTCCGGGTGGTTAATAAATGTTGGGAATTCGCTGTTATGTGTTCCTGTATAGCAGGCCCCGTTATTTCTCTGTGGAGTTGGCCTCTTATACGGAGAATACAACACCCATTAAAATTACTTTATTGCCTTCGCCAAATCGAGCCAAATTTCCGCAAGCGGAAACTCCTCTTAATCGCATGTGTTAAATTTAATTTGAATTGGCTTGCCATTAACTCACTTGAACTTTTCTAATATCTTCAGTCCTATTTCTTTAACACGCTCTTTAGCTTCTTGGCTCCCTTTAGAAGTAATATGAATGAGGTATAAATCTCTGGTAATCCAGAGATGGTAATAGTAGATATCTGATTCATCAAACTGGCCGCCATAATCACTTTCATGATTGACATAAAATCTGCTCTGATCCCCATACTTATTTTCACTGATTAGTCCTTCTGAACTGCGGAGATGCAACGAATTGTATTGATATGAATCGTTTAAATCTTCAAAATTTGTGTATTTTGACAATTCAATAATTATTTCTGTATTCAGATCGTCGATTGTGCAGTTA
>CAZTCK010000020.1:0-12137 GCA_964612625.1 uncultured archaeon
TGAACGCCTTTCCGTGAAGCCCTATTTTGTGCATGAAGTTGTCCATGAGGAAGGCAATGCGCGATAAATAACCCGAATCTTCAAGGATGCCCAGCACGATGTAGAAGGGAAGGATGTATGGAATAACGACAGTCAGCCCCGCTATCACGCCTTCGAAAAGACCCGTTATGAAATGAAGAAGCACATCATTCCCGGCAATCGCATCCAGCATTCCCATTATCCCTGTCAGCCCGTCCTCAATCAAACCCGAAAGAAAATCACCAAAGGTAAAAATAGCGAAGAACATGAGGAAAACGAGGGTTATCATGATGGGATACCCCCATATCCTGTGGGTCAGAAGGTCGTGCAACTTCTCGGAACGTGGTCTCCTTTTCCTGAGCGGTTTCTGAACGTCCTTCGCTATGCTGCTGATTAGCGAATATTTTTCACACGTTATCGCTGTGGGGCATGAATGGCCGTGGATTCTCTCTATGTCCCTCTCCGCTTTTCTGACCTCTGAAAGAAGTTGTTTGTTTGATGACATCAGTTTTCGGACTTCCCTGTCCTCTTCGAGTAATTTTATGGCAACCCATCTCGGGGGATAACCGGTTTCAAACTTCTTCGCGATTTTTTCCAGCTTCCTGAGGTTTATTTCTATCTCCTTACCGTATGTGAGTTTCTTCGGCCTCTTTCTCTTTTCGAACACCTTTATTGCTTTCTCAACAACTTCGTATATCCCTATACCTTTTGTGGCGACAGTCGGAACAACGGGAACTCCGAGCAGTTTTTCCAGCCTTTTGTGGTCTATCTTTATCCCTTTTTTCTCGGCCATATCAATCTGGTTCAGGGCGATTACGAGCGGTGCGTCGAGTTCTATGAGTTGAAGCGTGAGGAAGAGGTTTCTCTCTAAGACGGATGCGTCCACCACATTTATCACAACATCCGGCTTTTCTTTCGCTATGTATTCTCTCGTTATCATCTCCTCCAGCGAGAATGTGGAGAGCGAATATATCCCCGGAAGGTCTATGACATCTATTATGTAATCCTTGAAGCGGAATGTCCCCTCCGCCTTCTCCACGGTTTTGCCGGGCCAGTTCCCTATGTGCTGGTGGAGCTTGGTCAGGTAGTTGAATATTACGGATTTCCCGACATTCGCATTCCCTGCGAGCGCAATTCTCATTCTCTTCATCTTCACACCCTCACAAAAATCCTCCTCGCCATGCCCCTTCCTATCGCGAGTCTTGAGCCCCTCACGAGGATTTCCACAGGCCCTCCAAACAGCGCAGATTTAACAATCCGGACCCTCGTTCCTGGGGTCAGACCCATCTCCTCCAGTCTCCTTTTCACGCGGAATCCCGTTTCCACCGAAACCACCTCGCCTGCCTGCCCCGGCCTTAAATCAACCAGGCTCACGACACCCTTTTTGTAGGACGGTCTGCTTATCTGTTTTTCTATTGCCTTTTCAAGTTCCCCCGAGATAGAATGTTCGAGTTTGCATGCCTCCTCATGTATCCTGTTTTTCGAGACGCCAAGCTTTTCGAGAAACTTCTCAAGCAGTCTGTGCTTCCTGAGTATCCTGCTTCCGAGTTCCTGGCCTCTTTTCGTCAGGGTCACGCCCTTATAGGGTTCATAATTAAGGTATCCCTTTTCATCTAACTTTTTGAGCATTTCAGAAACACTTGGCGGAGAAATTCCGAGTTCTTTCGCAATGTTGCTCGTTGTAAGTTCCTCACCCTTTTCGGCAAGTCTGCATATTGCTTCCAGATACTCTTCCACGTTTTCCGAAACCATAGAAAAAATTTAGGTATACCTAATTTATAAATGCGCTACTCAAGAAGCAGAATGGAATACATCACGATAACGCCTAGGATGAATGCCGCAAGCTGTAGCACGGACTTCCTCGTTTCATAACATCCCTTGTGCAGCTCAGGTATCAAATCTGTGGATGCGATATATATGAATCCGCCTGCAGCAAACGGGATGAGAAAAACAGAAAGGCCTCCTACAAACATGCTTACGGAAAGTGCCACGAAGGCTCCGATGACGGCGGTAAGTGCTGTTACAAAATTCAGAAGCAGGGCTCTTCCCTTTTTGAAGCCACCATAAACGAGAACGCTGAAATCTCCTATCTCCTGCGGTATCTCGTGAAGTATTACCGCAAAGGTTGTGGTCAGCCCGAGCGATATATCCACAAGATAGCTCCCTGCTATTATGAGCCCGTCTATGAAGTTGTGGACACCATCTCCTATGAGATTCATATAGGCAAACGGGTGGGGGTGTTTCGCTGACGTAGGGATGTGGCAATGACGCCAGTGTATGAGTTTTTCCACCACAAAAAAGGTCACTATTCCTGCGAGCACGGAAAGGGAAACAAATGGTGTGAATCCGTACTCGCTTACAACTTCCGGAAGAAGGTGAAGGAAAGCACCTCCAAGCAGACCACCGGCTGCAAAACTGACAAGGTAGAGCAGGATTTTACCCAGTTTCTCCTCCTTTACGGAAAACGTCACTATACCAACAAATGCTATGAGGCTGACAACGACAACGCTCAAAATGCTGTAAATCCATACCCAGAACATAGTTATTAGTTGTACGAACCGGGTTAAATATTGATATCCCATTTATAAAATATGAAATCAAAAATTTGAGCGAGAATTAATTCAGGGCCGGTGGTCTAGTGGTTATGACGCCGCCCTTACAGCAAGCGTTTCGCTCGCTTCCGAATGAAGGGCTTGTACGAGAGGCGGAGGTCGCCAGTTCAAAGCGCGGGCAGCACAAGAAAAGCATTTGGTGTGCGGAGTGCGCGTTGTTCGAAACGTGCTGTGTGCTTCCGAAGGAAGCCCTCTGCGTGCCTGTCTGGCCCGGCCCATCCCACCCTGACAAAATCCTTTTAAAATATGAATACAAGTTTGTAATACTCTCCGTGTACTCCGGGGCAGGTTCGTATGGAAAAGAAAAACGATAATGTTACGCGCGAGAAACTGGCAGAGAAGTTCAACGCTTTTCTCGAAAAGGTCTACAAGAAAGAGATGATAAAATCAGCCAATGAGGGAAAACCACTTGTAATCGATTTTGAGAAACTCGACAAGTTTGACCCTGACCTTTCAGACATGCTTCTGAAAACCCCGGATGAGTTCTTTACCGTCGCATACGAAGCACTTGACCAGATAGAACTTCCAAACCCCATAAAGCTGAGGTTCAAGGGTTTGGAAACCATAAACATCCGTGATTTGCGCTCAAGACATATAGGCAGATTCATATGCATAGAAGGCATAGTCAGGCGCGCGAGCGAGATACGGCCGGAAATAACCGAGACCATATGGGAATGCCCGGACTGCCACGAACTCGTAA
Organism: uncultured archaeon; assembly: GCA_964612625.1. GTDB lineage: Archaea > Aenigmatarchaeota > Aenigmatarchaeia > QMZP01 > QMZT01 > CAZTCK01. Next base: position 3,331 of record CAZTCK010000020.1, read on the forward strand.
CGCAACCGAGAAGAGCAAATGTTATCCTGAAGCCGTTTCAGTGCACGAAATGCGGAAACAGGCAGAATCTCAGGCAGGTGGGCAAGAAGATGATAGACACGAGATGGATAACACTCGAGGAGCCGTTTGAACTGACAGAAGGCGAGAGACCTTCCCAGCTTAATGTGCTGCTCACCGACGACCTCGTATCCCCGGACGGGAGAAGGATGACAGACCCGGGAAACAGGATAAAGGTCAGCGGTATTCTCAGGGAAATTCCGAAGGGGAAACACTACTCCGTAAAGCTGGATTTCTATCTCGAATCAAATCACGTGGAACCAACAGAAATCGGGTGGTGGCACCTTGAAATAACCAAGGAAGATGAAAAAAGGATAAAGAAGTTTGCAAAAGACCCGGACATTTACGAGAAACTAATAGCGTCCATCGCTCCCTCCCTTTACGGCATGAAAGAAATAAAGGAGGCAATCGTTCTTCAGATGTTTGGCGGTGTGCCCAGAACACTTAAGGATGGAACGCATTTCCGTGGGGACATACATATACTGCTCATAGGAGACCCCTCATCCGGGAAATCCCAGCTTATGAAACTAATACCCCAGATTGTTCCGAGAGGGAAGTACGTGAGCGGAAAGGGTGTAACCGGAGCAGGTCTGACCGCGACCGTGACAAAAGATGAACAGTTCATGGGTGGATGGGTTCTGGAGGCCGGAGCATTAGTCCTGACGAATGGCGGACTGCTTGCAGTTGACGAGTTCGAGAAGATGTCCCAAGACGACCAGATTGCAATGCACGAGGCCCTGGAACAGGGAAGCATATCCATAGCAAAGGCATCCATCGTCGCGACGCTTCCTGCAAAGACATCCGTACTCGCCGGGGGGAATCCCAAGTTTTCAAGATTCGATCCCTACATGCCGATTGCCAAACAGATAACCATCCCGGACACGCTGCTCACGAGGTTTGATCTGAAGTTCGCGCTCAGGGATGTCCCGAATCCAGAGCTCGATAAAAAAATAGTTGACCACGTCCTTAAAACAAGAGAGAGGGACTTTGAGGCGTCCAAACCGATCATAGAGCCTGAGTTCATAAGAAAGTACGTGGCATACTGCAAGAAAAACTGCAACCCCACACTCACCCCGGAAGCGGGCAGAATACTCAGGAGGTTCTACATAAACACGAGAAAGATGGCAGAGGGGGAGGGGGGTCCTGTTCCCATAACCCTTCGCCAATTCGAAGCGCTTATCCGCCTGTCAGAAGCCTCGGCCCGCATACAGTTGAGTGATGTTGTCAGGAAAGAGGATGCCCAGAGGGCTATAAGACTGATGCGCTTCTCCCTGAGACAGCTTGGTCTGGATGTCGAAACAGGAAAGCTTGACATAGACCGCGCTGAGGGAGCAGCTGTTACCTCAAGTGACAGGTCAAAGATACGCACTGTTATGGATATAATAAACAATCTCTCCGAGAAATCAAAAGAAGTCCCCCTTTCCGAGATAGAAAAACTCGCAAAGAAGGAGGGTATAGACGAGGTGGAGGAGATAATAGAAAAACTCAAGCGCGAGGGTCTGCTTTTCGAACCGAATCCCGGTTACGTGCAGAAAGTTTAGAGATGTTCAGAGCTTCCTGAGTGCAGATTCCAGCATTCTTGAAATAACCCCAAAGAATTCCCAGAGGCTGAGGTAACGGGTTTGCGTTATGATTCTTTTGTCGTAATAGTATGGGCAGCTCTCAAAATAGTTTTCTATATAGCAGTCTGTAAATGTGCTCTCCTTTATCGTTCTCACGATTGACTCCCTCTTTTTCTCGCTTTTTATCAGACAGAATGTGGTCCCAAGTTGCCACAACCGGTGTATGTCACCTGTTCCGACTATTGGTTTGTTGTATTTTTTCGCTATTTCTACCGCTTTTCTGTTGGGCTCAGAAGGCGGTCTGAAAAAGGAGAACTCTACTGCATCGAAAATATCTATGTAGTTTTCGAGGTCATCTCCGAGTGAACACTTTTTGAGATAGAACGGATGGGGCGCTATCACCAGCGTATTTTTTCTGTCCGAATCATTTTTTACCCATGCCGCAAAATCCTCCATTTTCTTCATCTTCTCTTGCGGGGGGTAGTTTTCTGAATTCAAAATCAGAACATGACTCTTTCTCTCCCCCACATAAGCTTCTGTGCCTGGTATAAGCAAAATTCCGGTCTCATCGGCAAGTTCCCTTAGCTCCTCTGTGAAATAAACAGAACCATGCTCTGTTACGGAAAGAACATCATACCCCTGCTTTTTGGCAACTTTTATGAGATCTCCGGGCTTGTACCTTATCCCGCGTTCATTGGTGTGTGCGTGCAGGCAGCACTTCAGAAAGTATTCAGGAGATTCGGTAAAAAGAAGATCATTCTTCTGCTCCTGTATAAATCTTATAATTTTACGCATTTTTACAATTCACAACAAATTTTAAAAGCCTATTCTAGGAACAAATTTATACGTCTTCAACCAATATTACTTCATGAACTGCCCTAAGTGCAACGGTGGGGCTTACGTTTCGGATGAAGAGGCCATAAAGATTATCGAGACCACAACACCCATAAAGATTATCATGAAGGTCACGTATGTGTGCAGGTCATGCAACGAGCGATTCTCAAGGATATTCTGTGAAGATATAGAAGCCAAGAAAAAACCGCAGGAATACCAGCCCGCTCCCGGAATGCCAACCAGCGAATACGCTGTGCGTCCGGGAATGCCCAGTGGAGGAGAGACCAGGGAACCCGCAGAGAAACTGAGGTTCCTTGACAACCTTTAAGGCCAGAAGCGAAACTACCTGACTTTTATGTCCATGCAGAACTTGAAAGTTTTGGGTTTGTATTCGGAGACCCTGTGAATCTTAATCGATTCAACCTTCCTTCCCGCAGATTTCAGGTCTACCTTCACGATCTCCCTGACCTCTTCCACCCCCTCCTCTGCTGACCAGAAATAATAGTGTATGTGACCTCCCTTCTTTTTCAGGCAATTTGCCGCTATTCTGAGGTAGCTGTACGCTCCCTTCGGGAGCGGCATTACAACCCTGTCACACTTCCCGAAATACCTTTCGCACTCGGTTTCCACATCCCCCAATACAGGGATTATTTTGTGTCCAAGTTTGTTGATTCTCACATTTTCAACCATGTACCTGTACGCATCCGGATTTATTTCTACAGCATACACTCTTTTGACATCCGGTTGACGTTTCGCGATGGCAATTGCATACGGCCCAGCGCCCGCAAACATAACCATAACTATCTCATTCGGTTTGACCTGTTTGGCTATCCTCTGCCTTTCGGTTCCCTCCCTCGGCGAGAAGTAAACCTTTCTCACATCCAGACGTATCCGAAATCCGTGTTCCCTGTGCTCTGTTTCCTTTTCCTCCCCGTAAATCAGTTCAAGTTCGCGCAGCCGGTAGAGCCCCTCCCTTTCGCTCCCCTTTTTGTAAACGGTCTGTATGTTCGGGTGTATTTCGAGAAGCGCGTCAACTATGTCCCTTTCCCTGTGTGCGATTTCGTCCGGTATCTCTATTATTGCGACATCACCTATTATATCGAATGAGCCCTTCACGTGCCTGAGTTCGTCTTCCGAAAAACGTTTTTCCAGGAGTTCCCTTAGTCTCATATTATTAATCTGGGTATGCGCTATAAAAAATTTCGGAAAGGGCGTAACTTTAATATATACTGATTAATAGGAGTATAATATGCTTGAACTAAAATTTGAACAGAAAAAGGGAATATTCGCCGAGGACACGGAGACGGTGGAGAGACTCGTCAGGGATTTTTTCGGTGACAGGGAGAAGAACAGGATAGTCCTTCTTCCAGAAGAGGCAATGTACCTTATGATGTTCAGAAATGCCCGCGTTCTTGACAAAAAGGGAAAGGAAATTGACTTCAACTCTCTGACCAGGCACTTCATAAAAAATGAACCGAGATTGTTTATAAGATACAACGCATACAGGGACTGGAGAGACCGCGGACTGGTTATTAGGAGATTCAGGGTCAACATACAAGGAAAGCACTCAAAAAAGGTTTACAAAAAATACCCTTCGCAGAAGTTCAAGACCGGAAAGCTCAAGGCAAAGGCATACTGGTATCCTGATTCTCTCTTCTCTGTCCTGGACAACGACGAAACAGGCAGGGACATTTTCGAGAAGTACTGGCTTGGGCAGTATGGCGTTTACAAGCAGGGGAGGGGAACCCAGTCAAAGCTTGACTTCTTCGAGACCATATTCCTGGCAAAGCATTTCGGTGTGGAAATAGTGAATAATGAAACAGGAAGGAAGATGACATACAAAGAGGTTCTGAGAGGGGTCGTGAAAAAGCGTGAATATGCAAAGCAGTTATACGAAGTGTATGAGGACTGGAGGATGAAGGGATACGTGGTGAAGACCGGTTTCAAATTCGGTTCACATTTCAGGATATACTTTCCGGGGGCTTCTCCTGTCAAAGGAGGAGAATGGATACACTCGAAACACGTTCTTCACGTTTTCCCGAAGGAGCAGAAAATGCTGATATCAGAATGGGCGCGGGCAGTCCGTGTAGCCCATGGGGTAAAGAAGACATTCATTTTGGGTATCCCGGAAATGAAACCTCAGGATTACATAGACTATCCCGTTGATTTTGTTGCATACAGAAGGAAAAAGGGCGGAGGTGTGTGGGTTCGCGAAACTCCAAAGGATAAACCGAGGTACATGTTGGTTGCCGTTTCGGAAGATGAGCATATAGGAGGGGTGGAACTCGCCTCGCTCCTGAACAAGGCAAAAGAAAACGGTCTGAATCTTCTGCTATCGATAACCGACCGTGAGACTTCCATAACGTATTACGAATTGAAGAAAATAGTCCTTCCAAAATCAAAATATGAGTATTATGAGATAGAATGGTTCAAGCCATAGCGTAGCGTTTAAATTTGACATTTACTTTAAGCAGATTTTTCATGCCAGTCTCATGCCCTGCCCCGATTACGCACACAATCTTATTGAACTTTTTGCTCAATTCCTTTAGGTTCCTTGCCATGACTTCATCCCTTTCGCTTACCAAAACCCTGTAGAAATTCGGCAGCTCTTTCCGGAAGTAATTCATGGAATAGTCGATTATTCCTTTGCTCGGAACCCTGTTCAAATCAATTTCAACCCTTTTATCCCAGGGCCAAACAATGCCCAAAACCGACTTTGCGAGCAGCCATAAAAGTTTCATTTTTTCCCGAAGAGGGATTGTCCTTATTTTTAAAAGCGTAATTTGTATGGGCTGGTCCACAAATGCGACAGCCAGACCCATTTCTTTTGCTTTTTCAACAGCTTCTCTCATCTCTGAACCGGGCAGGATTCCTGTTTTCCTTCCGAAATAATTCTGGAATCTTTTGAGAAGCATGTAAACGAGAAAAGCGGAAACCCCCATGGTCCTCATGATTGTAAACGGGCTTTCCCCTCTCCGCTCCCTGAGGTAGTGGTATCTGCTTATATCCAGTTCTACAGCCACACAATCAGGATTTTCCCTCTCTATTGCGTGTTTCACGTTCGCCACGCTCTGCCCTGCCACGTGGGATGTTGGCACAATGATCAGTTCAGCCATAATATATAAAACCACCTCTCAAATTAATATTATGAAAATCGGTATGGCAAGAAATGCCGCGCCCAAAAAATCACGCCACCACACGCCTGTAACAGAGCCCACTGATTCTGAAATATCTCTGTTTGAAAGACATCTCGAGATGTTGCTTGGAAAGAAAAAACATCCCAAAATCCTCATAATAGGCCCAAGCCCGGAACTGCGAAGCCTCGCGGCGAAATTCGGACTCAGAACCACGGTCGTGGCGAATGACCTTGAGGTTATAGAACGGACAGCAAAACTCATGAAAAGAAGGAACGAGAATGAGCGGTGGCTGGAGGGCGACCTCACCTCCCTGCCGTTGAAGAAGAACGAATTTGACGTGATTTTCGGAGACCACATAGTATCCAACGCCCCTCCGTACAACAGCGAAAAATTTTACAGGAAAATGAGAGAAATCCTCAAGAGAGGAGGAACCGCCCTTTTCCGCTCAATTGTTTTCACGAAAACTGAAAAACCATTTGAGAAAAAAGTGACGAAATACTTCAGGATAGTGGACAAGAAGCTCGCAAAGAGGGGCGTGTTTGCAGAACACTTCCCGATATATCTTGTGAAGCCGAAAAGGTGACTGAATGAAAGAAATAGTGGAAGAGATGAAGAAGCAGACGCTGACGCTGATGACGGCTGCCCTCGGATTCGTTGCGGCGTTGGTGTGGAAGGACGCGATATCCGCTTGGCTGAAACCGCTGTATGAAAGCGCCGAGGGCGCGCTTGGCCTTACTGTGGCAGCGGTGGTTGTTACTGTAGTGGTTGTGGTGGTGACAATAGTACTCACCAAGCTGTTCGCGGGGAAGCGGACCGGAAAGTGAACGGATTAATATCCGGAAAACAAAGAATTTGGTATGGGCAAACTGACATGGATAATGATAATTCTCAATGTGATAATATTCGAACTCGTTTTCTCCATGCCTGAAAACCTTATGAAGACCACCTTCGAGATGTTCGCCTTCTCCTCCCCCTGTCTGCCCGAAATATGGAGAATGTTCTCCTCCCTCTTTCTCCACGCTTCTGCTTCGCATCTCTTCTTCAACATGCTCGGTCTCTATTTTTTCGGAAACATAGTTGAAGAGGAAACGAGCATGAAGGAATTTCTTCTTATTTTCTTTCTGTCCGGAATCGGTGGAAACCTGGTGTACGGTTTTACCTCCCAGAATCCCGTGGTCGGTGCGTCCGGTTGCGTGTTCGGTCTGATGGGTTTTGCCATGTTCATGAAACCAAAGGAGATAATAAGGATGTACTTCTTCCCCCTGCCGCTGGGCGTGGTGGCGGTTATATATGCGATAGTAGAGACGCTCCTCGCTTATTTTGGGGAATTTGCCTCGGGTGTGGCTCACTCTGCCCATGTCACAGGTCTCGTGATTGGTGGTTTGTTCGCATTCCGTTCCGATCCGAGGAGGGCAGGAAAGGGCATGTTATGGCTTTTGATATTCGTTGCCCTTCTGATACTACTCGGTCCTGTTCTGGGCCTTGTCCTGTGGGTCGGCAACCTCATATTGGGAGCGTTCGAGGCAGTCGTCGGATTCGTTGTGTACGGTCTGGCGAAAATACTCACACCGGTTTTGTGGGGCTGAAATGAATTTAAAAACAGGATACAAGTGATAATTATCGGGGTGGTCTTGATGACTCTGAAAATAGGGGTTCTGGGTTCCACGAAGGGAACGGATTTGCAGGCGATAATAGACGCGATAGAAAACGGAACGCTTGACGCGGAAATAGTGTGCGTTATCTCGAACGTGGAGGATGCATACATACTTGAGCGCGCGAGAAAACACGGGATAGAGGCCATATTTATCGAGTATGAAGGAAAAAGGAGGATTCTGTTCGACAAGGCTGTTGCAAGGGAATTCGATAGAAGGGGGGTCGAACTCGTTCTCCTCATAGGATTCATGCGGATACTTTCCCCCTGGTTCTGCAAGCACTACGAGAACAGGATCATGAACATTCACCCTTCCCTCCTCCCGTTATTCGCGGGAGGCATGGACACGAACGTACACGAAGAGGTTTTGAGGATGGGCCTGAAGGTCACAGGATGCACGTTACACTTCGTAACGCCTGAAGTTGACAAAGGACCCATAATCATGCAGAAGCCCGTGATGGTTTCGGATGATGATACACCCGAAACGCTGAAGGCGAAGGTTCAGCAGGCAGAACAGGAAGTCCTGCTGGAAGCGATAAGGAAATTCTCCGAGGGAAAGATAAAAGTTGAAGGAAACAGGGTGAAGATACTGGAGTGAGGGATGACATGAAAAGGAAGAAAGGGGACAGATTCGGTTTTTTTATAGGTCTTGCTGCAGGAGCGGGTGCGGCTTTCGTAATTGTGATATTCATGTTTCTTTCCTCCGGTATGACATTCGGAGACAAGATAGCCGTTATAAACATCCGCGGGACGATAACTTCCACTCCCTCGTTCTTCTTCGAAGCGGTGACCCCGGATGACGTTTTTTCGCTAATCAAAAGAGTGGAGGAAGACCCGAGTATAAAAGGCGTGCTGTTCGAAATAAACTCACCCGGAGGTTCTGTTGTGGCTTCCCGCGAAATCTCGCATGCCATCAAGAATATGCAAAAGCCCACGGTGTGCTGGATGGGGGATGTCGCGGCATCCGGGGCGTACTGGATTTCGTCTGCGTGTGATTACGTGATGGCCGACCCTTTAAGCATCACGGGTTCGATAGGTGTGACTGCCTCGTACCTTGAATTCTCAAAACTTTTCGAAAAATACGGAGTTACATACGAGAAGATAACCTCGGGTGAAAGGAAGGATATAGGGACACCATTCCGAAATCTCACGGAAAGCGAAAGGGAAAAGCTCGAATACATCACCGGCGAGATTTTCAACTACTTCCTTAGCGAGGTCAGGGAAAACAGAAACCTTACAGAAGCACAGACCGAACAGATAGTTTCAGGGGATATATTCCTCGGGAAAGATGCTGTCTCGCTGGGTTTGATCGATTCGGTAGGGACGGTCCAGGACGCGAAGGAGAAAGCAAAAGAACTCGCCGGAACCGAATACGCGGAATTCGTGGTTCTGAAGAAAAGGGAACTGAGTTTGTTCGATTTATTGGGAATGCTCTGAGTCAGCCCTCCACTGTCACTTCATTCAACGGATTTTGTCCCTTCTTTCTGAGTGGTATGAAGGGGAGGTTGTACTTATCCCCTTCGTAACATATCGCTCCATTTGTGTTGACAAGAATTGCGTCAGGGC
>CAZTCK010000021.1:0-11654 GCA_964612625.1 uncultured archaeon
CCAAGGAACAGAAAAGGGTTATTTCCGTTAACGCTTTTTGACAAATTAAAGTACATTATCGAGGAACAGAAAAGGGTTAGTGGTTAAAACGGGTCAGTTATATTTATAAATTAATCAACATAAATATTGTCATTTGCGAGGTCTGAGCATGCATTCACTGCCCGTATTCGATTTAAACGGAAAGGAGAAGGGGAGGATTTCATTACCCGGGAGTTTCTCGGAAAAGGTAAGGGAAGACCTCATACAGCGTGCGGTCCTCGCAGAAGTGAGCAGACTCAGGCAGGCATACGGAAGCGACCCGCTTGCAGGTCACAGAAGTTCTGCCCATTACCACGGGAGGAGGGGCAGGATAGATTCCCAGATGAACAGGGAGCTTGCGCGCATGAAAAGGATTCACGGTCAGGGTTTCCTGAACCTCACAGCCAGGGTTGTTCCGCAGGCCGTGAAAGGGCGGAAGGCGCATCCACCGAAAACAGAAAAGAAATGGGAACTTAAAATCAACAAAAAGGAGTGGAAAAAAGCGCTGAAATCCGCGCTGGCGGCAACACTGAACAAAGAACTCGTTTCGAAAAGAGGTCATATGGTCTCGGAGGTGAAGCACGTCCCCCTTGTGCTGGAGGACCGGTTTCAGAAAATAGGAAAAACGTCCGAGGTCGTCAAAATACTTGAAAAATTCGGCCTGAAAGAAGAGCTCAAAAGGTGCGAAAAGAAAAAGGTGAGAGCGGGAAAAGGAAAGGCAAGGGGAAGAAAATACCGCACGAGAAGAGGACCGCTTGTGGTTATAGGGAAGGACGAGGGTGTCCGCAAAGCACTGGAAAACATACCGGGAATTGACGTTTCGCTTGCCAAGGAACTGGACGTCAGTTCGCTTGCACCCGGAACACATCCGGGGAGGTTCGTTATATTCACGAAATCTGCGATAAAGGAGCTTGATTTAAATGGCAGAAAAGAGTAAAAGCAGGGAGGGGAAAGAAGTCTGGAGCATACTTATCTATCCCCATCTCGCTGAAAAGTCCATGAACATGGTCGAGCTCGAGAACACGCTCGTGTTCATAGTCAGCAGAAAGGCGAAGAAAAAAGATATTAAAGAGGCGATAGAAAAAGAATTTGATGTGAAGGTCGAGAGGGTGCGAACGGAAATAACGACAAAAGGTCAGAAAAAAGCGTTCATAAAGATACATCCGGATTTCTCGGCCGCTGATGTTGCTTCAAAACTCGGGATGATATAAATGGGAAAGAGGATAATTGCGCAGAGAAGGGGAAGGGGCTCGCCTACATACAGAGTCCCGAGAAGGGGGAAGATTCTGGCGGTCAGATACAAAAATGTGGACGGGATGGTGACTGATATCATAAACGACCCGGGGAGGAACTCCCCGCTGGCAGAAGTCAGATATTCAGACGGAGGCGAGGGGTATCTGATAGCCCCAAAAGGTCTCAAGGTAGGAGACAGGACAGACTTTGTTTCGCCCTTATCGAAAATACCCATAGGCGCCCAGATATTCGGAATAGAGACATTCCCGAATTCGGGACCGAAACTCTGCAATGCACCAGGTTCATTTGCAATACTCGTTTCAAAAACAAAGGAAAAATGCGTGATACAGCTTCCCTCAAAAAAGACAAAGGAGCTCAACCCGAATTGCAGGGCAAGCCTTGGAATTCCTGCAGGAGACGGCTTCGGAGAAAAACCATGGATGAAAGCAGGGAAAAAGTGGATAGCCATGCACAGGAAGGGGAAGCTCTATCCAAGAACGTCCGGTGTTGCTATGAATGCAATAGACCACCCGTTCGGTGGTCCAACAAAACCAGGTAAACCCATGACTGTCAGCAGGCATGCACCACCCGGTGCGAAAGCCGGATCATGGGGAGCAAGGAGGACCGGAAGGAAGAAAGGTAAAGGGTGAAGGATATGGCAAAATTCATGTTCCGCGGCAAAAGTTTCGAGGAAATCAAAAACATGACGTTGGAGGAGTTCAGCACCCTGCTGAAATCCAGGCAGAGAAGGGCGCTGAAACGCGGTCTCACAGAAAAGCAGAAAAAATTGCTTGAAAACATAAGGAGAGACCCGAAAAAATTCCACAGAACACGCTGCAGGGAAATGATAATCCTTCCGGAGATGGTGGGAGTTAAGATAGGCGTACACAACGGAAAGGAATACGTTCCGCTTGAAATAAAGCCAGAAATGCTCGGGCACAGACTCGGGGAATTCGTGCCGACCAGGAAGCCCGTGAAACACTCTGCTCCGGGTTTCGGTGCAACCAGGTCATCGAAATTCGTTCCACTGAAGTGATGTTTATGGTTGGATATGCACTTAATCTGAATCCGAAGAAATCGGCGAAGGCGTACGGAAGAGCGCTGAGAATATCCACCAAGAATTCCGTGATTGTATGCAGGGCAATATCGGGTATGAATCTCGTAAAGGGAAAGAAACTCCTTCAGGATTTGATAGAGGGGAAAAGAAGTTTGAACGGAAAATATTACACCAGCACATGCAGGGAAATTCTCAACGTGGTTAAGTCCGCTGAATCGAACGCGGAATTCAAGGGTCTGGACACGAACAGACTTGTGATATTCGCCTCAGCACACAAAGGGTTCACGTTCATGCGCCCGAGGAGACTGAAGATGAGGAGGACCAGGAGGAAGATGACAAACATACAGGTTGTTTTGCATCAGAAGTGATAGCATGCTGATAAAAAAATTTTTCGTGGATTACGCGATAAGGAAAACTAAGATAGAAGATTTCATAAAGCAGTACTTCCCTGAAGAGAGCTATTCGAAAATAGAAATGGAAAGAACGCCGCTGGGAGTCAAAATCATCATATACACGGACAGGCCGGGAAGGATAATAGGAAGCGGGGGGAGAAAGATAAACGAGATGACAGATGTGCTGAAGGAAAAGTTCAAGCTCGAAAATCCCCAGGTTGACGTCAAGTCCATTGAAAAACCCGACCTTGACGCAAAGATCGTGGCGAAGAGAATAACGTCTGCGCTCGAAAGAGGATACAATTACAAAAAGATCGGAAACATCATGCTGAAGAGGATCATGGATGCCGGGGCAGTTGGTGCGGAAATCGTGATTTCGGGCAAGCTGGGCGGCTCGAAGGGCAGAACAGGCAAGTTCACGGACGGGTATCTTAAGCACTGCGGTCAACCGGCAAAAGAGCTGGTTGACTACGGGTTTGACGAGGCAGAGACAAAACCGGGAAAGATAGGCGTTCAGGTCAGGATAATGAAATCTGCCCCTCTTATAGCGGCAGACGTGGAAAAGGATAAAAAGAAGGAATCCAAAAATAAAGAAGAATAGGGTGTTTTATGGCGATACTGAGAGCAAAGGACATCAGGAAGATGGAAGAAAAAGATATTGAGAAGCATTTGAAAGACCTTTATCTTGAGCTTTCTAAAGAAAGGGCAAACATACATATAGGCGCTACGGTAACCTCTCCCGGCAGGGTAAGGGAGATACGAAAGACCATAGCGAGAATTAAGACCATAAAGAACGAAAAAAGGGGAGAATGATACCGGAGATTTCACACATCAGGACCGGATGCTCTGTTTTTGAAATAAAGGAGAGTGGGATCAGAAGATGACGGAGATTTGTCCGAACTGTGGTCTTCCGAAGGATATCTGTGCATGCGAAACCATAGCAAAGGAGGAAGAAAAGATAAAGGTTTCTTCCGTGCAGAAAAGGTTCGGCAAGAGAGTGACCATCATTGAAGGAATAAGCAGGGATGTGGACTCCAAGGGTATCCTGAAGGAACTCAAAACAAAACTCGCATGCGGAGGGACTATAAAAGACAACGTCATCGAGCTTCAGGGAGACCACAGGAAGAGGATAAAGGACATACTCGTAAAAATGGGCTTTCCGGGCGACAAGATAGAGATTTCGTGAACGAAATAAATTTACGTCCCGGAACCCATGTCTAATCATGAGAACCCCGGAGAATATCGTCCGGCATGAACTGATAGGGCTTAAGGCAGAGGTAGTTGAAAGTTCCAATCCCAAAAATATCGGAATTTCCGGGCGCGTGGTAGACGAGACGAGAAACATGCTCATTCTTGAGAAAGCAGACGGGAGGAAAGCCAGGCTGGTCAAGGAAGAGAACGTGTTCGTTTTCAAGCTCGGGGATAAAAAAGTCAGGATTGAGGGAAGGGTTCTGGTGGGAAGGCCGGAGGACAGGATAAAGAAGAAGTTCAGGAAGTGGTAAGCGCAGCTACCTTTTGGTCCACCGCTTTTGGTCGGGAGAAGGAAAAGCGGCGAAAGAAGAAGTTCAGGAAGTGGTAAGCGCAGGGAGCAGGAGAAGTGGCGAAGGAGGCGTCAGCTCCATCTTGGGCCACCACTTCTGTTGGGAGCAGGAGAAGTGGTGGAGCATTTATAAATATTTACTACTATTAGTATAATCCAAACAGGTACCTGTTAATATATTTAAATAAAGACCATCAATTGGATTATTATGAAAACTGCAGCGAAATCCAAATCTGCCGTGAAGGGCGGGAAGATGGACATAGGCCTTGGCATAGAAGGACCGAAAGAGTCATGTGATGACCCGAAGTGTGCATGGCACGGAAAGCTTGCTGTCCGCGGAAGGGTTTTCAGGGGAAAGGTGAAGTCAGCAAGGGCGCACAACACGGTCATCGTGGAGTGGGGTTATCACAGATTCGTTCGGAAGTATGAACGTTATGAAAGGCGAAAATCGCGTGTGGTCGCGCACAACCCCCCCTGCATGAAGGCAAGGGAGGGAGACGACGTCATGATTGCTGAATGCAGGCCTCTTTCCAAAACAAAGAGTTTCGTTGTTGTTCATGTGGAGGGAAGAAAATGAAGGCCGTATCATCCAGTATTACGTACGGATTGAGTACCAAATCCCTGGTAAAATGTGTAGACAATTCCGGGGCAAAAATACTGGAGATAATAGGAGTCAAAGGTTACAAGGGGAAGAGACGCTCGAAACCGAAGGCAGGTGTTGGAAGTCTTGTATTCTGCAAGGTTTACAGCGGAACTGAAAAGGTCAGACACCAGGTGTTTCGTGCAGTGATAGTGAGGCAGAGGAAGGAATACAGAAGGCCGGACGGGCTGCGTGTCCAGTTCGAAGACAACGCGGCTGTCATAGTGGATGAAAAGGGCGAGCCAAAAGGTTCGCAAATAAAGGGGCCGGTTGCGAAAGAAGCGGTCGAACGCTTCCCAACAATAGGAAAAATAGCAACTATGGTGGTTTGATATGAAGGAGTGGTCGAACAAATGGGTTGCCAGCAAACAGCCGAGAAAACAGAGGAAATACAGGCATACTGCGCCTCTGCATGTAAGGCAGAAATTCGTTTCTGCCCACCTGTCAGAAGTCCTGAGAAAGAGGTTTGGCAGACGTTCACTCCCGCTAAGAAAGGGAGACGAGGTGAAAGTTATGAGGGGTTCGGACAAAGGATTCAGGGGAAAGGTGGAGAGAATAGACCTGAGAAATTCCAAGGTTTATATTGAAGGGCTTAACATCAAGAAGGTCGATGGCTCGGAGGTTATGAAACCCGTGGACCCGTCCAACCTCGTCATCCTTGATGCAAAAATGGAGGACAAGAGGAGGCAGGCAATAGTTGAAAGGTCAAGGGAGGTAAAGAAGGGGTGAGCAAATGCATCTCAAAAGATACTCTATCCCGAAATACTGGAAGGTTGGGAAGAAAGAGAAGAAGTTCGTAGTTTGTCCCAGACCCGGACCCCACAAAAAATCTGAATGTATACCGCTTCTCATCCTCATCAGGGATGTCCTAAAAATCGCGGAGACCGCAAAGGAAGCGGGAAAAATAATAAAGTCAGGCGAGGTGCTGGTTGACAAGAAACCAAGAAAAGACCCGAATTACCCTGTTGGTCTGATGGATGTTGTGGAAATACCGGGAATAAAAAAACATTACAGAATCGTGGTTGACAGACACGGACTTTTGCCTGAAGAAATAACCCCCGCACAGGCAGACAAAAAGCTGTGCAGGATACAGAACAAAAGGAACGTTAAAGGCGGCATAATTCAGCTAAACCTCCATGACGGAAGGTGCATACTCACAAGCAAGGATGTTTACAGACCGAATGACTCGCTGCTCATAGAACTTCCGAGCCAGAAAATCCTTAAACATTACAAATTCGAAAAGAATTCGCCGGCGATAATCGTTTCCGGGAAGAACATAGGAGTGAAGGGAAAGGTTAAGGAGGTTTTCGAAAGAAAGAGTGTGCTTGAAAGCAGCAGGGTTGTCCTCCAGACAAAAAACGGGGAGATAGAGACCGTTAAGGAATACGTACTGGTGGGTGAGATTAAATGAATCCCATGAGAGAAATAAGACTTGAGAAGATTACGATTAATATAGGAGCAGGTGAGGCAGGACCGAAACTGGAAATGGCCAAAAAACTGCTTGAAAAACTCACCCAAGGGAAGGTTGTGGTGACAAAAACCCACAAGAGAACCACATTTGGTGTGGGAAAGAAGAGACCGATAGGCGTGAAGATAACCCTGAGAGGGGAGAAAGCCATAGAATTCCTGAAAAACGCTCTTAAGGCAAATGAGAACCGGCTGAGTCCGGCCCAGTTTGACGAGAACGGGAATTTTTCCATAGGTATAAAGGAATACATAGACCTGCCGGGTGTGAAATACGACCCGGAAATAGGGATAATGGGGATGGATGTGTGCGTTACGCTTGAAAGACCCGGATTCAGGATAAAGAAAAGAAAGGTGAAGAGGAAAAAAGTCGGCAAGAGGCACGGAATAACCAAGGAAGAAGCGATAGAATGGGTCAAAAAGCAGTTTGAGGTTGATGTTTCAGAGGAGGAAGGGTGAGTACATGAGCTTCGAAAACGCGAAAAAACAGATAGAAAACAAACCCGTTAAACTTGCGAGGTTTATGAAGTTCAACAAGCCAAGGGAGAGGAAATTTGGAAGGGATACAAAACCGTGCAGGAGGTGCGGAAAGACAGAAGGTGTAATACACAAATACGGCCTCAACTACTGCAGGCAGTGCTTCAGGGAGGTGGCGAGGGACCTCGGATTTGACAAGTTTGAGTGATACCATGAAACATGATTTGCTTGCGGATATGTTTGCGGCAATAAAGAACGCTGAAAGGATAGGAAAAAGGGAATGCGTAGTTCCGAGTTCAAAAATAGTCAAAGAAATCCTGAAAATCATGCAGAAAAACAAGTATATAGGCTCATTCGAATTCGTGGATGAGGGGAAGAGCGGAAAGTTCAGGGTTGAACTGACAGGGAGGATAAATGACTGCGGGGTCATAAGGCCAAGGTTTTACCTCGCAAAGGACGAGTTCATCAGATGGGAGAAGAGATATTTGCCTTCAGTGAACGTGGGCCTGTTGTTCGTGACCACATCAAAGGGTATACTCGACCACAGGCATGCAAAAAAGGAAGGTGTGGGGGGAGCGCTGCTGGGTTATATATACTAGAGGGAGACACATGGTGGAAAAGGAAATAAAAGAGGCCATCAAGGAAAAAAAGCTCGTGATAGGGACTAGAAGCATTATCAGGAACCTGAAAACAGGTTCCCTGAAGTCCGTTGTATGCTCCTCGAACTGTACGGATGATCTGATAAAGGATTTAAACTACTACAGCAAAAACTTTGGTGTTGAGATAAAGAGGTTCAGGGGCAATTCAAGGCAACTCGGGGAGATATGCGGTAAGCCGTTCAACATAATGGTGCTTGGCATAAAGAAGTGAGAGAAATGGCGATAAAACTGACGACAGAGCACGTTCGCGCAGTAGGTGTGTTTGAAAGGCTCGTAGGCGTTCATGTAAAGGACTGCCTGATGGATGAGGACTGCGTGTATTTCCTCATAGAGGAGGGGAAAATGGGAATGGCCATAGGGAAGAACGGGAATAAAATAAAAAGTGTGTGCAGGGCGCTCGGGAGAAAGGTAAAAATTTTCGAGTACGCAGACACTCCGGAAAGACTCGTTCAGAACCTCATCCCAAACGCCAGTTCCATAGAGATACACAACAGCGTGGTAACCGTTTCCGTTCCTGCATCCGACAGGTCGACGGTCATAGGCAAGAACGGAAGAAATATAAAGATGATAAGACAGTTCCTTAAAAGACATTTCAATATCGAAAACCTCAGATTAAGGTGATTTGATGCCGGGAGCATTCGCTGCGAGGAATCTGAAGAAGAAAAGGAAAAAATTCAGGTGGAGCTCTGACCAGAAAAAAAGGAAAATGCTTAAACTCTGGGCAAAGACCCCCCTTAAAGGAGCACCACTCGGCAAAGCGCTTGTTCTGAAAAAGAAGGGGGTGGAACAGAAACAGCCGCACTCGGGTATAATCAAGGCTGTCCGTTGCCAGCTAATAAAGAACGGTATACAGGTTACTGCATTTGTCCCGAAAACAGGGGCAATAAAACATATAGATGAGCACGACGAGGTTCTCATTGCCGGTCTTGGAGGCTCCCAAGGCGGCGCGGTCGGGTCTATGCACGGAATCAAATACAAGGTCATTGCGGTTAATGGCGTCCCGCTCTCGGAAATCCTCAAGGGAAAGAAGGAGAAAGCCAAAGAGGGTAGATAGCATGGATGTTCTTCTTTTTAACAGGTGGAGTTTTTCTGGGGTTGAGGTCAGGGACCCTGGACTGAAAAAGTACATAAATCTTCATCCTGTAGTCCTCCCCAAAACATGCGGGAAGTATGGAACCGTTTCTATCCACAAATCAAAGATGAACGTTGTGGAGAGGTTCATAAACAAACTTTTCGTTCCCGGGCACAAAGGCAAAAAGCACAAACTTACATCAGGTCATGTTGTTGGGAATTATCAGAAGGTTCTCAAAGCTGTAAAGGAGGCGTTTGAGATAATAGAGAAGAAAACCAAGAAGAATCCTATACAGGTTCTCGTGACGGCGATAGAGAACGGGGCACTTTATGAGGAAGTAATGGGATACAGAGTGGGGGGGATAATCGCGAGAAAGGCCGTGGTTGTCTCTCCCCAGAGAAGATACGACATATCCCTTCGACTGATAGCACAGGATATATTTTCAAAGAGTTTTAAGAGCAGAAAGAGCCTTGCACAGGTCATTGCCGAGGAGCTTTTGGAGATCGCAAACAATGACCAGAGAAACAACGTGATTCGTGAACGAATGAGAATAGAGAAGGAAGCAGAGGGAGCGAGATAAGGGGAGCCGGCTTTGGTGGCTTCATGAACTTAATTCCTGAAATTCCATTTCCCACTGTCGGTTTTTGATGTTTTGATATTTCGCCAGCATCATGAAAAAATATTTTGCAGGGTTTTCCAGAATTAAATTCGCAGAGCCGCTTTGGTTAACATTTATATAGATTTATTTTCAAATTAAACAAATTATAGTTCAGATGGTCAACATGGCGACGAAAGATATGACGTCGGTGGTCAAGGAGCTTATGCGAAAACCAGCACAAATCCGGAATATAGGTATTGTGGCTCACATAGACCACGGAAAAACCACACTCACAGACAACCTTCTCGCCGGAGCGGGCATGATATCGGAAGAACTCGCCGGAAAACAGCTCGCCATGGATTTCGTGGAACAGGAGCAGGAGAGGGGAATAACGATATACGCCGCGAATGTGAGCATGATTCATGAATGGGAGGGGAAAGACTACCTTATAAACCTGATAGACACGCCCGGACACGTTGATTTTGGCGGGGATGTTACACGGGCCATGCGTGCGGTCGACGGGGTTGTTGTCGTGACTGATGCCGTGGAGGGCGTAATGCCGCAAACGGAAACCGTAATACGCCAGGCCCTGAAGGAAAGGGTAAAGCCTGTTTTGTTCGTAAACAAGGTTGACCGGCTGATAAAAGAGCTGAAGCTTTCCCCTGAGCAGATGCAGGAAAGGTTTAAAAAGATAATAACCGAGGTGAATATGCTCATACAGAAGTACGCAGAAAAGGAGTTTGCTGACAAATGGATGGTTAATGTTAATGACGGGAGTGTAGCGTTCGGTTCCGCGGTTAAGAACTGGGCCATATCCGTCCCGTATATGCAGAGAACCAGCATGACCTTTAAAGAAGTCATAGACCTTACCGAGAAGGGTCCGGAAGGCGAAAAGGAGCTTGCGAAACGCGCGCCGCTTCACGTGATAGTTCTGGACATGGTCATAAAACATCTCCCCAATCCGCTGGATGCGCAGAAATACCGCATACCAAAGATATGGCCGGGCGAGACAGACTCAGAAGTCGGAAAGGATATGGAAAGCTGCAACCCGGACGGAAAGCTGGCCGCCATAGTCACAAAACTTTACCCCGACCCGCATGCGGGATATGTTGCAACTGTCCGCATATTTTCAGGAAAAATGAAGACAGGTCAGGAAGTATACCTTGTGGGCACAAAGAAAACCCAGAAGATACAGCAGGTTTCCATTTACAAAGGCCAGCAGCGGATAGGAATGGAGGAGGTGGATGCCGGTAACATAGTCGGGGTGGTTGGCCTTAAAGAGTCGTTCTCAGGCGAAACCATATGCGACCCGGATTACATAATCCCGGGTTTCGAGTCCATCACCCACATATTTGAACCTGTTGTGGTCAAGGCAATAGAACCGAAAAAACCCCAGCAGCTTGCCAAACTTATTGAATTTCTGAGGAAGGTTGCAAAAGAGGACCCGACGCTGAAGGTGAAGATAAATGAAGAGACCGGCGAGTATCTGGTTTCCGGTCTCGGTGAACTGCACATAGATGCCAAAATCGAAAGGCCGCTCAGGGAGGAAGGGTTTGACGTGGAGGTTTCTTCTCCGATTGTTATTTACAGGGAATCGGTGAGGGGAACGACACCCGAACCCGTTGAGGGCAAATCCCCGAATAAACACAACAGATTCTATATTATAACAGAACCGCTCGAGGATAAAGTACGTCAGGCCATGGTAAAAGGCGAAATACCATCGGATATTGAAATAAAGAAAAAGGACGTGGAACTTCAGAACAAATTGGTCGAGCTCGGTTTTGACAGGGAGGAATCGAAAAAGGTAAAGCTCATACACAACCGAAACATATTCCTCGATATGACAAGGGGTGTCCATGCCATACTCGAGGTTATGGAGATGCTGAAACAGGCCTTCACAGAGGCAATGGACGAGGGCCCGCTTGCAAGGGAACCTTGTGACGGCGTGAAGGTCAAGCTCGTTGATGCGAAACTCCATGAAGATGCAATACACAGGGGTCCTGCCCAGGTTATACCCACCGTGCGTTCTGCAATAAGGGAAGCCATGACCAAAGGAAAAGCCTACATGCTGGAACCGAAACAGATTATCAGAATCGATGTCCCGACAGAACACCTCAGCGGTGCCATGAAAGAAGTTCAGAACAGGAGAGGTCAGATTCTTGAAATGAATGAGGAGAGAGGAACGACAAGCATAACCGCAAAGCTTCCTGTTGCAGAGATGTTCGGCTTCAATTCATCCCTGAAATCCTCAACAGGCGGGCAGGGTTTCTACTGGCTGATAGACGTGGTTTACGAACCGCTGCCGAGAGACCTTGAGCAAAAGGTTATTAACCAGATCAAACAGAGAAAGGGAATAGCGAACTGAGCAGATTTCTAAAAATTTATTAATGTTGAGATGAATATTTGTATCAGTTCAAAGGGGCCGTGGTGTAGCTAGACCTTCCGAATTCGGAGGTCCTGCAATGGTCTAGCATTCAGGCTTCGGGTCAGACCTTTACGGAGTC
>CAZTCK010000022.1:0-1091 GCA_964612625.1 uncultured archaeon
GATATCAGAATTTTTGAGGTCTGCAGACCTGACGAGCGGCCCTATTCCTGTGTGAAAGACTTCGTGTTCCTTTTCTATCTCCTCAAACGGTTTGTTCATCGCTATCCCCCCGGATAGTTTGTTGAATCCAGGCAGAATCACGAGTTCCGGGAGTTCTGGGGGGATATCCCTGTACTTCTTTTCGAGAATTTCACGCCTCAGCTTCGCACGCACCCACACGGGTTCGAAGTATCTGTATCCCAGCGAATCGCGAAATTCTATCTGCGGGTGTTCATGGCCGACGAAAACATATTTTTTTTCCAGAAATTCGTGTGAAGGCCATGTGTGGCCGTGGAAGAAGTAACATTCGTTTGTCCCGAAACCCCGGCTGGGATGAAGGCGGACGTTATCCGGAATGAATTCCCCGAGACCGGAATCGTGGTTGCCAGGGACTATTTCGATATTCACCATATCTGAAAGTGCCCGCAAAAATTCCGGAATTTCGCGGAGCTCCTGCCTCGTTATCCCCGGAACCTTGTGTTTCACGTCCCCGAGTATCACGAGATTTTCCGCTCCGGTCAGCTTGATCAGTGATTCTATTTCCTTCCTCATGTTTTCCGTGGTGGAGGGTATTCTGATTCCTGATTGGTAGTATTCGTATTCAATTCCTATGTGAAGGTCTGCGATTACAAGGGTTTTCCCCATAACTAGCGCGGGCTTTCCAGTCACGAATTTCGGTTCCATGTTGTTTTATTTGTATGCAATTTTAAATCTGAAAAACCTGAAAGAAATTTATAAATTAAAAGGTTTTTAATATGGTATAGCGGCACGGGCCCGTGGCTCAGCCTGGTGCTTTCGCTTCGCAGGAAGCAGGCGGGCACTTAGAGCGCTCGACTGATAAACCGGCGGTTGCAGGATGCGTCGAAACCCGCCGGTGGTTTCGACGTGGTTCTGACATCGGTTGCGGGAGGTGTCGGAACCCGCTGGAGGTTCTGACATCGAGAGGTCCTGGGTTCAAAGCACGGGTCGCATTTGAAAATGCGGACTGGTCCGCGAAAGGCGGACTTTCGTGTGCACGTCCCAGCGGGCCCATTCAACCTGACCCTTTTCGG
>CAZTCK010000022.1:1191-8931 GCA_964612625.1 uncultured archaeon
CCCGCTGGTGGTTTCTGCGCTGGAGGTTTCAACTATGAAGCGCGGGGATTTCGTTGAGATTGAGTATGTAGGCAGGGTGAAATTGACAGGCGAGATTTTCGACCTCACCTCGGAAGAGCTCGCCAAGAAAGAAGGGGTATATAATCCAAATCACACCTACGGACCGGCACTCGTCATCGTGGGTTCAAACATGGTTATACCGGGGGTGATGAAGGAAATAGAAAAAATGAAGGTCGGGGAGGAAAGAACATTTGATGTCCCCCCTTCTGAGGGATTCGGTCAGCGAAATCCGAAATTGATAAGGGTTATTCCTTTATCCAAGTTTATCGAAAACAATATCTCGCCAGTCCCTGGTGAGTATTTCGAAATAGACGGGATGCAGGCGAGGGTTCAGAGCGTGTCAGGAGGGAGAGTCCGCGTGGATTTCAACAGTCCTCTCGCCGGGAAGACACTCACGTACAAGGTTAAAATACTGAGGAAAATCGAGGGCAGGGAGAACAAGATAAAAAAGCTTCTTCAATATTACAGGGTAGATTTTTCAGCCCTCAAGATAGGAAACAAAAATCTCACGGTCAGGTTAAAAAAGCCCGCAGGCCCCATCGCGAAGAAAGTTGTAAGCGATATGATAACAAAATGGATAGAGGGGATAGAGAAGGTGGAGTTCAAAGATGGGAACGAAAGGGGAGGGAATAAAAAAGTTTAAATAACTTATATACATAGTTTTTCTATAAACACATGATACGCTCATAGTTTCGAAATCTGAAGGAGGGGTAATTATGGTCAGTGAAGATAAAGGATCTATAATTGATTCCGCCTTGGAAAGCGAGGTTGCCGGGGAGGGAAGGCATTCTGAAATGGATGAGGAATTAAGGAAAATTCTGGAATCCAGAAAAGCAGAAATAAAGGTTGTTGGTATAGGAGGCGCGGGAGGAAACACAGTCTCGCGGCTCATGCAGGTAGGGATAGTAGGTGCGGAAACAATCGGGGTGAACACCGATGCCCAGGACCTGCTTTACACGGATGCTGATACAAAAGTTCTAATAGGAAAGGAACTCACAGGAGGGCTGGGAGCAGGAGCAGACCCCAAAATCGGGTCAGAGGCCGCAAAAGAATCGAAGGACGACATAAAGAAATCTCTTGAAGGGGCAGACATGGTATTCGTTACGTGCGGTCTCGGAGGCGGAACAGGGACAGGGGCAGCGCCTGTGGTCGCAGATATTGCCAAGAAACTTGGAGCTTTGACAGTCGGGGTTGTCACGCTCCCCTTCACGATGGAAGGCAAACAAAGAACGAAGAATGCGCAGGAAGGTCTTGAAGGGCTGGAGTCAGTTGCTGACACCCTCATCGTAATACCTAATGACAAGTTGCTGGAGATAGTTCCGGATGTTTCGATTACCACAGCGTTCAAGGTAGCGGATGAAATCCTTGTCAACGCAGTGAAGGGGATAGCCGAACTCATAACGAAACCCGGTCTTGTGAACCTTGATTTCGCGGACATACGTGCGGTAATGGGTTCCGGAGGAATAGCCATGATAGGCATGGGAGAGAGTGACACAGAAAACAGAGCGCTTGAATCCGTGGAGAAATCCCTCAACAACCCGCTGCTTGATGTGGATATAGAGGGCGCGACCGGTGCTTTGATAAACGTGTCCGGAGGAGAGGATATAACCATAAAGGAGTGCCAGGAGATAGTGGAGGCAGTGAGCTCAAAACTGAACCCGGATGCCAAGATAATATGGGGAGCCCAGATAATCAAAGAACTCGGGGATACCATCAGGTCCATGTTAATCGTAACCGGTGTGAAGTCCTCGCAGATATACGGACCTGAAAAGACGTACTCGACAGCGAAACAGAAGGAGATAGAGAAGGTTTTGGGGATAGATTTCGTAGGATAAATCTTTCCCCATTTCAAATATTTAAACCAATTTTAACAAACCTATATATACACATTGAGGTCTAGATATGGTTTTAAAGGATTCGGTAAAGAACTGGAGAAGGGTTTTGCAGATAGCGCGCAAGCCCAACAAAGAAGAGTTCATGTCCACAAGCAAAATCTGCGCACTGGGTCTGGTTTTGATAGGCCTTATAGGATTTGTGATATTCATCCTAGCCATAGTTTCATGCTCTTTTGGGGGGGTTTGCTTATGACCATATATACGGTGAGAACTACTTCCGGAAGAGAGCACATAGTTATCGATATGATATACAACAAAGTCAGGGCAGAGAATCTGGATATAAAGAGCGTATCCCATCCCGGAGAGCTGAAGGGTTACATATTCATCGAGGGGTCCGAGGGTGAAGTCAGAAAGGCACTGCACGGAATAATGCATGTGAAGGGTCTTATAGAAAAGCCGGTTTCCCTTGAGGAAATACAGCACTTCTTTGAAACCAAGAAGACAAAGGTCGTGGTAAAGGAAGGGGATGTTGTGGAGATAATCGGCGGGCCGTTCAAGGGCGAGAAGGGAAAGATACAGAGAATTGACAGCGTCAAGGACGAGGTCACGGTGGAGCTTCTCGAGGCGTCCATACCCATACCTGTTACGATTTCCACAGAACTCGTAAAACTCATCAAAAGGGAGAAGACCGAAAGTCAGGAGGATTAAAATTCTACCGGCCTGTTTTTCTCGTTTTTTTAACTATTTCGTTAGCGAACATTCTGAGTTTCGTCATCTCCTCATCAAGCGATTTTTTTCCTTCGGGTGTCATGGAGTTGTAAATTCTTCTTATTTTTGCAAATGTTTCCTTTGCCCTTTCCACCTCGCCCAGTTTCAGGAGTTTTGTCCCCTTAACGAGCAATACGCGAATTTCGGCTGATTTAAGTTCATCAGAGATCGGTTTTTTCATGCCGGCCGGGAAAACCCTCTTTCTGTAACCCGGAAATGGTCTGACCTCTCTTCCGAAGATGTGCCTCAGCCTCCTCTTGTGCTCTTCGAATCTCAGAATTCTGACAAGTTTCGAAACTTTTCTCCTGTAAAACAAAAATGCCGAAACAACCACCCCCATTACAATTATCGCAGAAATCGCCATTACGAGATGCGTCATATTTCTGAAGTATATCTTCTCTTTTGCCTCTTCGAGAACCTGTTTTGCGTCGAGGAGGGTTTCGTAAGCCTCTATCTCCCTTCCCTCCTTTATGAGGATCAGACTCTCCTCGATTTTATCCTGCACAAAATCTGCCGTATCCCTTCCCAAAAGTTTTATAAGCCCGGTGAACTCGCCCTTTACGAGGGAGAGCATCTCGTAGTAAGAGCGCTTTGCTTCCCCTCTCAGGGAATCCTCCGCGGATTTGTATTTCTCTATCGCTCTTTTCGCATTCTCTTTTGCCATACTGTAATTGCCCAATCTGAACAATTCTTCGGCATCTTCAAGTACAGCATTCGCTGACAGGAAATAATCGTGCGAATTTTCGGTGTTTAATCCCAGGTTGTCTGCCTTTCTCAGCATCATCTTCACCCTTTCCTTTTTTGAAAGCGCCTCTGCGATGAAGAGTTGTGCCGTATTCTTTGCAGTTGAAGCCACTACAAGCGTCAGGGTTTTTCTGGTTTCCGCGCTGCCCGATTTTGCAATCAAGGTCAGGGGGTATGCCCTTTCCTGAGCGTCGAAAGGAATGAAAAGCGAGATTGTGTAATTCTGAACACCGCCAGCTGATATGTCTGCTGCTGACGGGTTTACGGAAACCCACTCCTCCGAAATCCCGTATACGGAAATGCTCGTATTCAGGGCTTCTGCATTTCCCGCGTTCCTGACCTCTGCGGTGAATGCAGTCTCCCCTCCCGGATAACTTTCCACATATAAAGGTGAAATTATGTCGAGCGTGATTTCCACTTTCGGAGGCACGACAGCACCGCCAGCGGATATACCCGGAGGGGAGGGAGCTGTCATAACGTAAAATTCAGGGCTGCTCGCCCTCTTTATGTTCTCGTCACCGGGATATTTAACGGCCACTATAAAATGATATTCTCCCGGATTTTCGTTAATTAACACGGTTTTTGTGTAGTTGAGCCATTCTCCTATCGCTTTCCATTCGCATCCGTAGTCGTTGTACACAGGACCGCAGGAATAGGCAGGATTCTCGTGCACGCAATAACATATCTGGATATCCGTGATTTCGGAGGGGGAAATCTTGTGTATCGAAATTTCCGCGCTGAGTTCCTCTCCCGAATACAGGCCGGAAGGCTGTATGCTTTTGATCTGTATGTCATCTATCGGATTCGTGTTGTTCACGTGTATTTTTAGAACATCAGAGTCTGTTCTTTTGTCGTCCATGGAGCGTGCATAAATCTGAACATTGAAAGTTCCGCCGTTGAATCCCTGGTTTGGGGGAACGTATATCCTGAGGGTCGCATTTTCGCTGCTGTTACTTGGCACGTAAAGGACGTAGTCGTCCTGGTAATATGTGTCTTCCCCGGTTCTGTTGACAAACTTCACGAGGCTGTTCGGGTCTGATTTGTTGAGGTAAACATGGATGCCCACCGGCCCGGACTGGAAAACCGTGAGATTTTCGTAAAAATAATAGTCCTCCGAAACCGTTATTTCCGGGTACTGCAAACTTGCCTCAAGCAAGCCCGAAACCGTGGCGTTTATGAGCGTATTCCCCGTATACGCCTGTACAGGCACGCCGCATGCAGAGAAGAACAAAAGCGTTGCAAAAAGACACAACAATCTCATGATAAAAATTTGGAATTTTTTCATTATAAAGTTATTTTTTCCTTCTGGTTATTACGAAAACAGCGGCAATTAACAGGACAACCATAACCGCCCCTGCAGTCACAGGTATTGCGTTAACCGGTTCCACATATACCGTAAACTTATACGGTTCCTTAATAGTGGCAGCCCCTATCTTTATGCTGTTAAGAATGCTTCCAGTGTATTCTACTTTCTCTCCGCCTCCCCAACCGAATAGAAGAGGAGCCCTAAATTCGAGGCAAATTATCTTACATGAAGAACCGTTTCCCGAAAGGCAGGTGGCGGCTATGCACGCCCTTCTTTCTTCCTTTTCTTGAGGGCAATCTATTGCCTCCAGAGTGAAATCGTTTGGCGAGATATCTCCTGTAAGGGGTTTCAGGTCTCCCGTGGTTTCTATGTGGTACGTCCCCCCCTCCTGCGATGCGTAAATCCACACGTCGCACATTTCCGTAGTCTGGCCGGCGGGAAGCGTTATCGCGCCTTTCCCGAGGGAGATTCCTGCTTTAGCAGAACCAGAAAGTGCGGTGATGACAAAGAGCAGCACAGGAATCGCAATTAATCTCCTCATGCTATTAAATTAAAATTTTTATTTAAATAGTTTGTTGCTCTCGGATACCGTACTCACGGGATTCGTGCATATTTTTTAAATCAGAAACTAAGGATTATATGATGGCCAGAATAATTTCAATCATTTCAGGAAAAGGAGGAGTTGGCAAGACCACGTTGACAGCCAACCTCGGAACTTATCTTGCCGCAAAGGGAAAGGATGTCCTTCTGGTCGACGCCAACCTTTCGGGGGCGAACCTCGGACTGCATCTCGATATTCCCGAAAGCTATCCGTTTACACTAAACATGCTGCTTAGAGGAAGAATACCGGCCAAAGAGGCTGTTTACAGACATTTTCTGGGGTTTGATGTGGTACCTGCTTCAATCGTTGACACTACCATAAATCCAAGGAGGCTCAAACACGTACTCAAAGAGTTTGCAGAAGACAGAGACTTCATAATTATAGATTCAGCGCCCGGTATAAACCATGAGGCGCTGGCGTCCATAGAGTGTTCGGATGAAATCATACTTATAACCACTCCGGAAATACCGTCTGTTGTGGACGTTGCAAGGTCGAAAAAACTTGCGGAAAAACACGGGAAAAAAATTCTGGGGGTCGTTATGAACAGGGTAGGCAGGGATGACTTCGAGCTGGAAAAACAGCATGTGGAGGAAATACTGAGCATTCCCGTAATATCGGTCATACCGGAACATAAAAGAGTAAGAGAAGCGGTTTCAGTGAAAACCCCGGTTGTTGCATTTTCACCCGACTCCCGCGCTTCGGTGGAGATGAAAAGGCTGGCTCATTTCGTCCTTAAAGAGGAATTTCAGGAACCCGGCTTCTGGTGGAGACTCATGACCGCCTTAAAAATAAAATAAAAATATTTTTCCTGCCCTTATTTCAACCGGTTTTATGTGCACGTACCGCAGTTGCTCTCGGAAGTTCCTGTCTGCCTTCCGCACCAGCAGTAACCCGCAATATAAGTTCCAGGTGGCTGTTCAGCGGGGACGTCGAGGAAATAAGTTATCCAGCAGTTCGTTCCATCGCCAAGATTTTCGCAGTCTTCCATGACCGTCCATGAATTGCTGAGCGGCGTAGATGTTGACGCATCCAAGAGATTCGCACCGTTATTGGCTGTTGAATTTGAATTGGTTGTCACATTTCCTATGCCTATGGAATTCGAGCCGTCTGTCAGGTCTGTCCTGTTGCTCGAATGCGTGAAGTTCACGTTGACCGTGGACTCTGTCCCGACCGTCAGGTTGTATCCCGTTCCCCCTCCGGGACCGGCCGTATTACAGGATGCGTTGTTATCATTCGTGTTCGGGTCCTGTGTATCGAAAGTTATTCCGTTGATTATGCATGGGGAAGCCGTTATGGAAACGTAGCCTCTTACTGTCACGTTCATGGTGGTTGACCCTGTCTGGTACTCGGCAGAATGGACAAAACCGGGAAGCAGAACGGAAAGGACGCACACGACCACAAGCAAGCCCAAGAGACCGATATACCCCATCTTACCCAACATACAGTTTAATTTTTAAATTTTTGCCTAATAAATGTTACGCCTTTTCTTCCCTGATGTATATTGTTGTGGAATACGTCCTCGGTTCCTGTCCTTGGGGGATGTTCAGCCAGAAATAGAGATTCGTAACGTTATATGTGCCGGCAGGGACATTTGCTCTTATAAGCTGGTAATCTGTGGACAGCTGTATGGTCTGAGAACCGGGGGATGTGGAATTGACAGTAACGTTTCCTATGCCTATCGTAGAGGTTCCGTTCACAAGGTCGCCGGTTGCGCGTATCGAAACGTTCACCGCTCCGCACCCGGATGTGGACTTGTCGGTAATGTTGTAATTTCCGTTCCCTGCGGCGGGTATGTCCGTCATCCCTGGGTCCTGCTCCTCGAATGTCACGCCTGCCTGAAGCGTGTAGGTCATGTTGAAGTCTACGCTGCACGGATTTTTTATGGTTATTTGTGAGTTGTACGTATCATTTGAGTTCACGAGAGAGTTTTCACTCGTAAAATTAACATCCACATACCATACGGAGTCTATCGGACCCGTCGCGTTAACCGTCCATGCTAATTGGCACGTGTCATTCTCATTCATAATCCCGCAGGATTTTGGATTTTCGGATTCCGGAACAGAGGTGTAAACCCTCACGAAACCCTTAACGTTATCTGCACTTGTTCTTACACGACCGCCGTATATGATTTCTGTCACACCATCCCCGTTAAGATCGGCGGTTTTAAGGTTATCGGAGATGTCACCATCTCTTGTCGATGCAGAGTCGTTCCATTCAAATGATTTTTCGAGATTCAGGACCGGCTGGGTATAGTTCCATATTCTGAGCTGCCCCCTGTCGATTACGCCGTTGTTGACAAATCCGACCGTTATTATTTCCGTACTTGAATCGGAATCCACATTTTCGACATACACTGAAAAAACGCTCGCGTGTCCTGAAACGTACCATTCGGTTGAGTTTTCGAGGTTCAGTTTTCCGTTGGTGTA
>CAZTCK010000022.1:9031-11166 GCA_964612625.1 uncultured archaeon
GTCCTGAAACGTACCATTCGGTTGAGTTTTCGAGGTTCAGTTTTCCGTTGGTGTAGTTCCAGATTCTGAGTTGTGCGTTGTCTCTTGTTCCGTCAAAGGCATTCGAACCCGTCACGATTTTCACACTTCCTCCCACATCGTAGGCGTAAACCGACCATAATTCCGTGACCGGAGAGGCAACGGCAGTTGTCCATTCGGTTGAGTTTTCGAGGTTCAGTTTTCCGTTGGTGTAGTTCCAGATTCTGAGTTGTGCATCTTGGTATCCATTTGTATAACCACCGGTTATGATTTCCTCTGTTCCGTCACCATCCACATCGTACGAAAACGAACTTGTGACATGGGTCACGCTCCCGTAATACCATTCGGTTGAGTTCTCGAGGTTTAGTTTTCCGTTGGTGTAATTCCAGATTCTGAGTTGCGCCCTGTCCACGGAGCCGTCGTTTGTGAACCCTCCTGTGATTATTTTCACCTCGCCGCTTATGTTGATGACACGTACCGAATGGATTTCAGTATCGCTTGCTAAGAACCATTCGGTTGAGTTTTCGAGGTTCAGTTTTCCGTTGGTGTAATTCCAGATTCTGAGTTGTGCTCTGTTTATAGTTCCGTTGTTGGAACTCCCTCCTGTTACAATTTCCATGACGCTGTCGCCGTCGACGTCAAATGCGTCCACGGAATAACCAAAGGTGTGGTTGTCGGTGAACCACTCCGTTGAATTCTCAAGGTTCAGTTTTCCGGAAGTTGAATTGGAAAATGTGAAATTCCATATCCTCAGCTGGGCGTTGTTGAGGGTTCCTTTGTGATCCCTTCCGATAGTTATTATTTCCGTTTCCCCATCACCATCAATATCAGCGACTTCTATTCCGAGAACGTATGTGATTGCGTTTTCGCCCTGCCATTTGGTATAATTCGCCAGATATTCCGCGGCCTCATATGTTCCCTTCATCAGGCAGAACGGCGTTGCACCTTCTGTTGAGTTTATAGGACTGTCCGGTTCTGCACCTGTATTGTTGTATCTTGCCTCGCCCGAAACATAACCGCATTCACCTCCCACACAAGTCACATTTGCCGTCAGGTTGAAAGTGCTGTACTGCTCAACGGAATGGGAAATGCCCGGCGCCAGAAGTGTTACATTCAGCCAGCCGGGTATGAAACCTGTTGTTACGGTTCTGGTTGCAGTTCTGTTCGTATTGCCAAAAGAATCAATAGCATAGGCGTAGTAATGGTGTAAACCGTCTGGGAGCGAGGTGAAATTGTGCTCCAAACGGTAAAGACCGCAATTGTAACTGGCGTTTATTTCCTCCGGAGACAGCGCTCTGGAGAATATGCGAACCTCGTCTATCAGGCCATGGAAATGATTCTGGAACACCCCGTTGTAATACTCCACGCCTATGTGCAGTTTCATGGAATTTACGGGCATGGATGCACTGTCCGTCTGATTGGCAATCTTCACCCCGTTTATGTACAGCACCATCTGGCTACCGTTGTATGTTGCTGCCACATGCTGCCATTCCGTCGTGATCACGCCCCCGGAAACAGTATGCCATGTACCGTCGTTGAATGCGAATTCGAGATTGTTGTCCGACTGTATGTTGAACCGGTAATTAAGATTGCCCAGAGCATAGTCGCCCTTGTTCAGTATGAATTGCCACACCCCGGTTACAGAGGGTTTGATCCAGGCTTCCACTGTTATTTCGTTTTCAATGTCAAGGTTCTGGCTGTCGCTCACATTCAGATAATAACTGCCCCCGTCAAACAGCAGTCCTTTTCCATACCTCCCTGCTGTCACATTTCCCGTTCCAATCCCGCCCCCGAAAACAGCGAAATTATCGTATGTGGAGTTGTCATAAATCCCGCTCGAATTGTACCACTCCATAGCCCAGTATCCCCTTAACGAGTAGTTCCAGTCAAAGAAAGCAGAGGTGTTGGAAATGTCGGTTATCGTGGTGTTAAGATACACCCATGTATTCTCTGTTTGATTCCCGTCTGTGGGTGTGGGCGGCTCCCATTTTATGGAAGGGGGTGCGGAGTCCGCTGACAATGTGAAGTAAACCACCTTGTTCGCGGTGAGGTTGACTTCCTTGGATTCGTTATCGTATCCGCTCTTGCTCGCATTAACCGTGTAGTTTGTGTAATAG
>CAZTCK010000023.1:0-10111 GCA_964612625.1 uncultured archaeon
TTTTTTATACAGATTTTTGAACATAATTCACTATTGAACAATAAGTAATAAAAATCTTTATCAACCTTAAAAATAATCGAATTTTTATATCTTAAAGGTTATAAATTATTTGAAAACCAGACGTCCGACCGTCTTTGCTTCGGGGAAAGATTTTGGACTTGTTTGTATATTAAGCTTTAAGAAAATCTATTTTACCAGTAATTCGAATTCATTTATTAATAAATATCAAATGGGGGAAAATGCAACATAGACTCCAACCGTAGCTATTGGCGGACATGGACACGGGCAATCAGGCATCCTTGCATCCTTATAACTCATTTCTCCGGGCTTGCCTGATAGTAGTGTACCGGAGTCAAAGAGAGATTCCCTCAGATTCGAATTCAACTGGTACTTTTTCATTGTCTGAACTTCTGTTTGCATTTAATCACCCTAATATATCAATTTTTGAATAATAATCTTTAAATTTTTTATGTACATCTTCTTTCAAAAGATATGAATATATCGATAATCCTTTGATTATTTGTTCCTTTAACTGCCCGCACATCTTTTTCTGCCCCTCCACATCTATCTCTCTTTTTGACTTGGCCGTGGAGACGCATGAGTTGCATGCCCTTGTTGCCCAGCAGTCATTGCAAATTTCTGCTTTTATATCAGAATATTTATTGTAGAGGTCAACTGATTTTTGTAAATCGAAGCCATCGAAAACATTCCCCAAATCTGACCTCCTGCCGATCTTTTCACATGTATAGTATGTTCCGTTGGTATTGACAAATAGTTTTCTGAAGCCAGGCTTGCACATTCCTCTGGGGTTAAGCTCTGATGGTATATGAACTCCCGAAAGGGTATGGACAAAATAAACTGGCTGGTCAAATAATGCACGAAGAAAATTATTGTTATCTTTGCATTCTATTATATTTTTAACATATTTGTTCGCCAGTTTTAATATCTGTTCATCGCCTTTCTCTCTTTTCATATCATAATTTGTTATATCCCTTTTCATGAAACGCCTTTCAATTGATTGGACAATTACGGGATTGTTTCTGAAGAGGGGATCTGAAAAAAATTCATACACCTCAAGTAAATTTAGAGGGTCAGCTAATGTAACACTGAAACCGACTTTGCGGTTATAATATTCAGGATCATTTGCTTCGAGATTTTTTATGTCCCTGTAGATTTTATCAAATGTCCCCTTGCCGTTCAAATCTTTTCTGAATCTGTCGTGGACCTTTTTATCACCATCTAAGCTTATTAATATAATGAAATTATTGGCAGTAAGGAAATCAAGATTTTTTTCCGCAAGTGTAAAATTAGTTGTAAGGCCAAACTCCACATTTTTATCATATTTGTCTTTTTTTGCAAGTTCCACCGAACCTTTGATTACATCCATGTTCATTAGGGGCTCTCCTCCATAAAATAGGATTTTTGGGTTTTCTTTTGATTTTGAAAGGAATTCATCAATTGCTAGAATCGCGATCTCCATATCCATGTATTTCTTACTGTGGGTTCTTTCGTCTTCGTACAGGCCAGAATATATGCAGTAACCACATCTCATATTACAGTCTTCGGTTACATTCAGGGCAAGAGAATCGAAGCGTTCAGCTGACAAATCATTTGGTTTTATTTTTTTGAAATCGACCTTATGGTCATAATTATCTAGCATTTTCTTTATTTCATTAATGCCATCATCTGCATTATGAATAGTATTGAAAACCTTTTCGTACAAAACCCTTTCATTTGCTATATCCTCAAATATAACATAATTTTTGGATTCTGTTAGTATTTTCATTTTTGAATATTATTCATAATTTTTTTAAAGCACTATTGTTCACATTTCTTCTTTGCATTATTTTTTCTCTGAGACGGGGGAGCGGGCCGATGGCCAGCACAGAAATTATAACTGATTTTGCTCTGGGAATACTTTCAAAAGAGCCGGAGGTTCTCAAGGAAAAAATGAAGAAATACAATTCCACGCATGTCTTCGTTACGCAGATGGAGGAATACATAGTGGTATACTGGCTGAAGAAGTTCGAGGGCAACGAGTACATAACGGCGAACCGCCTGAATGAGAACTCTTCCGAGCTGCTCCTTTCAAGGATGCTGGATGACCAGGAAATTGAAGGTTTCAACGAGGTTTACTCTGATGATTTCGTCAAAATCTATGCCCTTTCATCCTGAATTCTGAAAGAAAGTTTTAAAAGCCCTGACCCCGCCAGCCGTTCAGGGTTCCTCATTTTTTGGGTGACCACATTTATAAAGTTTTTATTTAAAATTGGCTACAAACTCTTCCGTGCTTAAAATCCTTGTGTTTGCGGCTGCATTGCAGGCGTGTCTAAAAAATAACTCTATTTCCTTCCCTTCTCGTTTTTACAAAATCGGCATTGCTGGAAAAATAAAGTTCATACGAAATTCTTCCCCCACCGAAACATTTTTCCGAAATGAAACCGGTAAACTGCGGGAATTATTAGACACGCTCGTTGCACTGTATAACTTTATAAACTTTTTGGGAATATGCTTAAATGTCGGTATGAGGTACAGAATAAGGGGAGCAGAGGACTTTGACGACGTTTTGAAACACGTAAGAAAATGCCTGAAAAGAGACAGGATTCGCCTGAATACGTGTTACTATTTCGATAGATTTGAGGGGGTGTTTGATTTTGAGATTACATCTCCCCTGAGTCCCAAAAGTTTAGAGTATCTTAAAAGGAAAGGCTACAAGATAGATGAGCAGGAAGAGGAAACATAACGAAACTTTTAAACACCGGCACGAATAAAACTCTATGGGTTTTTTCGATTTCCTGAGGGGAAAGGACGAGCTTCCGCAGCCCGAGGACGCGGGCAGGGTCGAGCTCGTGAAGGTGAAAGAGCTGGTGGAAAAATCAGTCTCGGGCGAGCTCCGGAGAGAACGAAAGAAAGCTGAAGATTTATATGCCAAGATAAGGGAGGGAATAAGGGAGATTAAGAAGCTGAACGCCAGACTCGCAGAGAAGAAGTTCGAGGAGAATGAGAAGATTTACACCCCCGTTAACATGGTCAAGGACAACTACGTGAGAAAGACATCATCCATGCTGAACAGCGTGCCGCTTATAGAGAATTTCACGTATTCCGAGATAACCGATTTCTGCTCGGGGATGAGCAAAATCCTGAACGAGGTTCAGAACATCCCCCCGAAACAGGCGGTTTTGCTCTCCAGATATTTCAAGGACGAGACCTCGAGAATAATAAAAATCCTGAAAGATATTGGCGAGGCAAGAAAGGAGATGCGCTCTCTCCTCGACAAATCCCGCCTGCGGCTCGAAAACGAAATAAATTCGAGGATAGACAGGATACTCGGGCTCAAAAGGAAACTGACGGACCTCGAAAAAGAGGAGAAACTGCTGCTCGAAAAGACAGAAAGCAAAAAGAGGGAAATCGAGGAAAGGGAGAGGGAACTTAAGACCTTTCTCTCCGGTGAGGAACACTCCCGCCTCGAAAAACTCCAGAATGAAATAAAGAAGCTGAGAGAAGAAAAGGATGAACTGGAAAGAGAGATAAGGGATTCACTTTCCGGGATAAAGAGACCTCTCAAAAAGCTGGACCACTCCCTGAAGAACGAAAAGGATAAAGAGAAGCGTTCAATACTTTCAAAGGTTACGCACTCGCCTTTCAAAACACTCTTCCTCGAGCAGGGCGATTCCATGCTTCTCGAGGCACTTGCGAAACTCAGGGAGTTTGACCTGAAAGACAGCGAGAGGGAAAGGGTTGAGGAACTCTCAAAGAAAATAGAACTCGGTTACATATCGAAGCTCCGCGACCGCTACAAATGGCTTGAAAGCGAGATTGCGGAAAAGGAGGAGGAAATGAGGAGTTCGGATTTTCAGGAAAGGGTCAAAGGAATGGAGAGGGAGATAGAAAATTTAAAACACCAGATTTCTGAGCTCAAGAAAGAACGGAAGAGGGTGGAGGAAATAAGGGACGACGTCACAAAAGAAATAAGCAAAGAGAAAACGGATCTGGAATCCCTCCTGCTCAGGGAAATAAACAAAAAACTGGATATAATTGTATGAGGTTGAAAGGATGGACGAGATATTTTCCCTGCTGGAGAAGGTCAGGAGGAGCAGGCCCCTTGTTCACCACATAACGAACTGGGTTACGATATATGATTGCGCAAACATAACGAGATGTGTAGGCGCTCTGCCGGTCATGGCGCACGCCATCGAAGAGGTGAAGGAAATGACAGGAATTTCGCAGGCGCTCGTCCTGAACATAGGGACGCTCACGCCCAGACTTGTGGAATCCATGATATCCGCAGGCAAGAAAGCAAATGAGATCGGGATACCGGTCATTCTGGACGCGGTGGGGGTGGGAGCGACGAAACTGCGGACAGAAAAGGCGAAGGATATACTTTCGGAGGTAAAGGTCAGTGTGCTGAAAGGGAATGAGGGCGAAATGGGAACACTCGCGGGCGTGAAAGCGAGCGTAAAGGGCGTTGAAAGTGCGGGGTTCAAAGGCGAGAAAAAGGAAACAGCAAAATCGCTCGCAAAATCTTACGGGTTAACAGCGGTCATCACGGGAAAGGAGGATGTGGTTTCGGACGGGAAGAAAACATATGTGATTTTGAACGGGCACGAGATGATGGGTTCGATTGTGGGAACCGGCTGCATGCTTGCGAGTGTGATAGGCGCTTTCACAGCGGTCGAAAAGGATTACGCGAAAGCGAGCGCTTACGCTCTGGTCTGTTCGGGGATAGCGGGTGAGCTCGCCGCGGAGAAGGCGGAAGGCCCGGGAACCTACAAAGAGAAATTTTACGATGAGCTTTATAATCTGGACGAAAAGAAGATAAACAGGTTACAGAAGTTAAGGGTGGAAGAATGAGGGATTTCGATTTTTACTTCATAACCGATTCCCTGCTTTCGAAAAACGGGATAGTGAATGACGTCAGAGCCGCAATAAGGGCAGGAGTTCGAATCGTCCAGTACAGGGAGAAAGAAAAAACCACAAGAGAGATGGTGAAGGAGGCGAGGATACTCCGCGAAATGTGCAGAAAAGCGGAAGTCACGTTCGTGGTTAACGACCGTGTGGATGTCGCTCTCGCCTGCGATGCGGACGGTGTTCACATAGGGGAGAAGGACATGGATTTTCAGACAGCAAGAAAAATCCTGGGAGAGGATAAAATAATAGGGGTGAGCGTGTCCTCACTGAACGAAGCGAAGGAATTCGAAAAACTGGGAGCGAACTACGTGAGTTTCGGACCGATTTTCGAGACGAAAACAAAAAAGGATGCGGGGAAACCGATAGGAATTGACGTCCTCGAAGAGGCGAGTAAAACACTTCGGATCCCGTTCGTCGCGATAGGCGGGATAAACCAGGAAAATCTTCGGGAAGTCCTGGAGACGGGATGCACAAGAGTGTGCATGATATCCGCGATACTCAAAGGGGACGTGGAGGATGAGATTCGAAAGGTGAGGAGGGTCATAAATGAGTACGCAACTCGAGCGCGCGAGAAATAACGAGATAACGAAAGAAATGGAATTTGTTGCAGGGACAGAAGAAACGAATGTAGAGGAATTGCGGGAGAATATCGCGAACGGTTTTACTGTCATCCCCGCGAACAGACTTCACAGAAATCTTAAACCCATCGGTATAGGGAGGGGTCTGCACGTGAAGGTCAACGCGAATATCGGGACATCGCCGGCGAAATATGATGTTAAACACGAACTCGAAAAACTGAGGGTTTCGGTAGAAGCAGGAGCGGATACAGTTATGGATTTGAGCACGGGAGGAAATATAGACAGGGTGAGGAGGGAGATAATAAAGAATTCGGAAATCCCGGTGGGAACTGTCCCAATATATCAGGCAGTTGTGGAGAAAGGAAGTATAATCGATTTATCGGAGGGAGATTTCATCCGGGCTGTGAGGAAACATATAGAGGATGGTGTTGATTTCATAACGGTTCATGCAGGAGTTCGAAAGGATGTGATACCGCTCGTTAAAAAACGGCTGATGGGCGTGGTCTCAAGGGGTGGTTCATTCCTCATAAAATGGATGGAACATCACGGGAGGGAAAATCCGCTGTACACGAATTTCGACAAGATTCTCAAATATGCACGCAGATACGATGTTACCCTCAGTCTGGGAGACGGCCTGCGTCCCGGTTGCGTGAAGGACGCCACGGATGAAGCGCAGATTCATGAACTTCGTGTCCTCGGAGAGCTCGCGGAGATTTCGAACAAAAACGGCGTACAGGTCATGATAGAGGGGCCCGGGCACATCCCCCTCGACCAGATCAAAAAGAACATAGAACTGGAAAAGAAAATCTGCAAAGGAAAGCCTTTCTACGTTCTCGGTCCTATAGTGACGGATATCGCTCCGGGATATGACCACATAACCTCCGCGATCGGGGGAGCGCTGGCGGCGTACCATGGAGCGGATTTCTTGTGCTACGTGACACCGAGAGAACACCTTGGTTTGCCGACGGTTGAAGACGTACGCGAAGGGGTGATAGCCGCGAGGATCGCTGCGCACGCTGCGGACATAGCGAGGGGAAAGAAGAAGGAATGGGATGACGAAATGTCGAAGGCGAGGGCGGAACTCAACTGGAGGCGCATGATAGAACTCGCTATAAATCCGGAGAAGGCGAGAAGAATGAGAGAGGAATGCGCCCCGAGGGATCCGATGACATGTTCCATGTGCGATAAGTTCTGTTCCGTGAAGATAACGAAAGAACTGAAGGAGGGAAAATGAAAATCAGCGAACTCGGAGAGTTCGAACTCATAAAGAGAATTTCGAAAAGGATAAAGGACAAAAGTGTCATCACGCAGATAGGAGACGATACAGCGGTCATAAGGCACGGGAGGCGATTCCTTCTCTTCACCACGGATATGCTCGTTGAAAATGACCATTTCTCACCTGAATGGTCCTCTCCCTATCAAATAGGAAGGAAAGCGATGGTGGCAAATGTATCGGATATCGCTGCAATGGGAGGCGAGCCGAAGTATGCGCTGGTCTCGCTCTGTCTTAGGAAGGACACGGACGTGAAATTCGTTGATGAACTTTACAGAGGAATGTATGCCATCGCGAAAAAACACGGTTTTGAAATAGTGGGAGGGAACATGACACACGGCAAACAAATCGTTATTGACATTTCAATGTTGGGGGAAACCGAGAAACCCGTGCTTCGTTCCGGGGCGAAGGTTAACGACCTGATATGCGTGACCGGGGACCTGGGGAAATCGCAGGCAGGTCTGGAACTTTTCAGAAAATTCGGAAAGGGGGCGAAGCGTTTTTCTTGCGTGCGTTATCACCTCGAACCGGCTGCGAGACTGAAAGAATCGAAAATCATTTCGAGATTCGCAAATTCAATGATAGATGTCTCGGACGGGCTTGCTTCCGAAGTGAAGCACATCTGTGAACTCTCGAAAAGGGGAGCAGTCATTTACAGGGAAAAAATCCCCGTATCGAAGCAAACGAAACTCGCCGCCCGGCTTCTCGGCAAAGACCCTGTGGATTTCGCTCTCTACGGCGGGGAGGATTTCGAATTGGTTTTCACGATTCCCGAAAAACACCTGAGTAAACTGAAAGGAAAGCTCAAATTCTCCGTGGTCGGAAAAATCCTTCCGGAAAAGGAGGGGATTTATCTGATGGAAAACGGAAGGAAAAGGAGACTTGGAAAAGGTTACGACCACTTCAGTTAGAAGCGGCTTTCTTTGACATCATTTTGTGCATTTTTTCCAGTTCCTCGCTTTCCCTGCCGCCCAGACTGATAAAACCTTTCCTGAACCATTTGCCTGTCTCTGTGTCCCTGTATACAATCTCCCCTGAATAGAGGGTTGTTTCCTCCCCGTTTACGCATATCTGATATTTTTCAAAACCTTTTGTTTCGCTCTCCATGCGGCGCAGCATGTTTGATGGTTGGAAAAGGGTTTAAAAAGTTTGCCTTTAACTAATTTATATGAAAAAAACAGGCAGATACCTGGTAGGAGCGCTGCTGGGGGCGTATTTTCTCCTTTCCAGTCCCGTATGCACGGAAAGGGGATACAAAATCCAAAACTATGATACTTACATTATGCAAAAAGACGACTTTTCGCCTCCCCTGCACAAAAAACTCACGAAATCGCTCGTGCACGTGAGACTTTCTGATGAGGACTGAAGTTCGGATGGTGGCATGAAAGAACTCCTCAAATCGCTTGAAAAGATATGCACAGAGTGCTATGACTATGTACTTCTCGATACATCCGCATGCGGTCCGCCCAATTCGCGCCCAAGGACATTTGAAATATCCATGGGGACGGAGAAAGCCCTGAAATTACTTTCCTCGTACTGTGACACGCTGGAAAGGGAAAAAAGGCTGAGATACGTGAGCATGCTCACCCAAATCGTAGGCAAGTACGGGAATATACAAACAACCGAAGAGGTGGTCAGCGAAATAGAGAACGGAATAGGGAAACTCGGCAACCTTTTGAACAAAAAAGCCCATACGAAGAGGAAAAATATAAAAACTTATATTAGCGCGATTAAAGGTCTCAGGAATAAACTGAGGGAAAGGACAATCAGGTTTACTGAAGAAGAAACGGAGACGATGCATGCTATGATGAACGAAGTGTATCACCTGAGAATAAAATATCACCTGGAACCAACGGATTTCGGTTTACTGCTCACTTCTATAAACCTTGCCGTATGCAGGGGGGACACTGCAATGATAACATGTGACAGGGGTCTTATCAAAGCCACGGTAGAAGCGTTTCAAAGTCTGGAATCCCGCGGCACATACAATCTTGATGTGTACATGCGCGTAAAGAAAGAC
Organism: uncultured archaeon; assembly: GCA_964612625.1. GTDB lineage: Archaea > Aenigmatarchaeota > Aenigmatarchaeia > QMZP01 > QMZT01 > CAZTCK01. The sequence continues at coordinate 8,780 of CAZTCK010000023.1, forward strand.
AAGGGAATTTACAGGTTCGAACCCGTCGCTAAGGAACGAGTTTTTCCGGCGTTCTCGGAAACAGAATCGCCTCCTGAACATCCGGAAGTTCTAGAATCTGTTTAACAAAGCGGTCAACACCGAACCCTATCCCTCCGTGCGGGGGCATCCCCCACCGGAAGGCATCGAGATAGAAGGCGAAATCTTTCGGGTCAAGACCTTTCTGTTTAATAACGCTCTTCAGAACTTCATACCTGTGTTCCCTCTGTCCACCGGAGGCGAGTTCCAGGCCTTTGTAGTCGAGGTCTACCCCCCTCGACACTTCGCCGTCCTGCATTATGTAAAACGGCTTTATCTTTGAGGGAAACTTCGTTATGAAATAGGCCTCGTATCCTTTTTTTGCCATGAGTTCTGCGAATTTCTTCTCCTGCGCGTCCTCTATGTCCTCTCCCCACTCTATCTTAACCCCTGTCTTTTCAAGGGTTTTCAGAACCTCATCATATGTGAATCGTTTGAACGGGAGTTCGGGGATTTTCAGGCGCAGGTTTTCCTCCTTTTTCAGGCCTTTTAGCACATAAACGACCATTCTTTCCAGCGTTCGCATGACATCTTCCTCGCTCTCTATCCAGGCCATCTCGAAGTCGAGCGAAAGGAATTCGGATATGTGCCTTCTCGTATGGAATTTCTCCGCCCTGAATGCCTGCCCTATCTCATAAACCTTGTCGAGCCCCGAAGCCATCATCATCTGTTTGTACAACTGGGGGGATTGCCTGAGAAACGCTTCCTTCCCGTAATAATCGAGTTTGAAGAGCGTTGCTCCCCCTTCCGCTCCCGCTGCCTGAATCACGGGCGTGTGAATCTCAATGAACCCGTTCTTCCTGAAGAATTCATGCGCAAGACCTATAACTTTGTGGCGGATTATGAATATTTTGCGCACATCCGGATTCCGGAGGTCGAGATAGCGGTAAGTGAATCTCGTGTCCTTCCATGAATCCACATGGAGGTCGAGCGGCAAAGGTTTTTCAGCACCGGCGAGAGCTTTCACCATGCCCGGGATTATCTCGTGCCCGAGTTTCGCTATTTTCGATTTGATGACCTCCCCCTCAATTTCGACGCAGTCCTCTTTCCCGAGTTTCGAAATAGTCTCCCACACACCTTCGCTGACATCGGATTTCTTCGCTGTGATCTGAACTTCTCCCTCCCGGTCGCGCACTGTGAGAAACTGAATATTCCCGAGGTTTCTTACACTGCTTACCCAGCCTTTTACCTTCACCCTCATCCCCGGCTTGAGTTCGTTCGAGAAAACACGCTCCATAACATCATTTTTTGGTTTTTGGTTTATTAATGTTTATT
>CAZTCK010000024.1:0-9782 GCA_964612625.1 uncultured archaeon
TCTTTCTTCTTTTTCTCTCCCTTCTGTTTTTTGTGTTCCTTCTTCTCCGGTTTTGCCTTTTCGGGCTTTTTCCCGGTTTCCTTTGGTTTCTCTTCTTTGCGCTTTCTGGCCTTTTCGGGCTTTTTCCCCGGTTCTTCCTTCTTCCCCTTTTCTTCCTTGGGGCTTTCCTTTTTTTCCTTGGCTTTTGCTTTGTGCCTTTCTCTCGCCTCCTCCGCGAGTTTTATTTCCTCCGGTGTCGGCTTGTGAAGCTCGAGTTTTTCGTAAATACCGTTTTTCTCAAAGGCCTTCATTATTTCGTTATCGCTCGCATTCTCCTTTATCTCGATTTTCAGCGGAGTGGGTTCGAGATGGCGGACATTGCATTTCCTTCTCCTCACCTTCGTAACGATTTTCGGCCCGGTAACGATTACGAAACCTTCTTCCTTATCCTTCCCCACGACAACGCAGAACCTTCCGGCCTCACGACCGGCGGTCTTCATGCAAATTCTTCCTCTCTCCAACATAGCATTCGACCTCATCACGTTTGTAATCATGACCTGTTGCGATGCAGGTTTTACCTGCATCATCCGTCTTCTTTATCTATAATATGCGGACGACATGATTTATAAATTTAAGTCGTCATTCGCTAGTATGTGCGGACGACATGATTTATAAATTTAAGTCGTCATTCGCTAGTTTCGCCTATGAGAAAGACTCAAAGAGTCTTTTCTTCATCTCCCTGCGCATGCAGGATGAGCATAAATTTCCTCCGAAAGGGCGTTCGGAACGCTTCTTCGTTTTCGGGAGCTTTGCGATGTCAGAATCCCTCCCTGAAGGGATGCCGGACAACGGCTTTTTACAAATTGCACATTTCGCTTCCGAGTGTCTTCTCTTTTCGTAATGCGTAACGCTTCTTCCGCCTGGCGTCGTTTTCCTCACCTTCCGCAATGAACGCGTTCTCTGAGCTGGTCTTGGCATAGTAATATATTCACGTACAGATGTATTTAAATAGTTTGTTCTCACGTATGCTCGCGAGCGGATTTATTTACGGAGAGACAATAATTAAAACAGGGGATTGGGGTATGGGCACCAAAAGCGCGGTTTTTGCCTGTCTTTCACTGGCTTTTCTATTCCTCTTGCTCTCCCCCTCTGTAAAATCCCCTCTTGTAGAGCAGAGCTGCACGCATGTTGAATGCGCCGAATTTGTCGGGTTTTTTTCTTCAACACCCAGAGAATGTGAATGTTCGGAGATAAACACGCCTGATGGGATTTATGCTGCTTATGAGAACGATGGTCTCAGAATCAAAAGTTATGAGGGAGCGTACGTTTTCTCCTACCAGAATTCGACCGAAATTCCCCTTGGCTCGAGGATAACGAATGTGAGGATGTGCGTGAAATGGAACGTTACCTCGAGCATATTCTGCAACGTTTCGCTGTACAACGGGTCTTACGTAATAGTGTCAAACAGCTGCAATGTGAATACTGACGTGACTGACTGCTATGACGTCACGGAACACGTTCCGAACGCCTCGGTGGCGAACAACTTGGGGATTGAAATCAACGCAACAAGATATAGCGGGGGAGGAGAAGATCATCTCTACGTCGACTACATGAGAATAAACGTCACGTACGAGAAATACATAAAACCGGTGTTCTGGAATCTCACAAATTACACCACGGGTGAGGTCCTTCCGGACGGGGCGGAGTTGACGAGGGGCGATTTGATAAATGTCTCCGCCCTCTGGAATACGACAAGTTCCCTCGCCTCCGCCCTTGCGAATCACAACGGAACAGGGTCATTCGCGAATTACACGATTCCCCTCCCGTACACAGAAAACTGGACAAACTACACGATAAACCTGTCAGACGTTACTGAATTCCCGAAGGCAGGAAGGATAAATGTCACGATATTCGCAAATGAGACATACGGATGGGGAAACGAGACGCAACCGCGATATTTCTATCTGTGGGGCTTCGCGTCCGTAGCAGATTCCTATCTGAACGATTCGCTCATATATAACGGGACATCCGTCCTCATCGCGTGCAAAGTTGCGGATTCCAATTCTTCCATGGGAATTGGTGGCTACAACGTTTCTTTCTATTCTCCTGATGGCTATCTCGGTTCAAACCTCACGAATACGAGCGGCTGGGCGGTGTGGGTCTACACTGATTCCACTCCGGACCCGCCCCGGACATACAATTTGACCTGCAACATAACGGACGAAGATAATCTTTACTACAACGTAAGCACGAACCACGCGAACCTCACACTCGAAGTGAACGATTTATCCTTGAATGCAAGCGTGAACGAGAGCGAAATAAATTTCGGAGGGAGCGTGAGGATAATTGCGAACATCACAACCGACGGGACACCGATAACCAGCGTGTGGGCGAACATCTCCTTCCTGAACGTAACCAGCGGGATTCTTTCACCTGCACACGAACTCGTAAACCTGACGCTGAACCAGACCATATCAGACCACCAGTACGTATACGATTACATATACACCCCGCCCAGGTCAGGGGAATACAACATCACGATTTTCGTTACCGCAGGCAGAACGAGAACGAACACCACGGGCTTTAATGTGACCTTCGGAAGCCCGCAGGCGAACTTCGTTTTCCCGAACTTCAGGATTCTTCACAACCAGACATTCAATCTCACGGTGAACGTTACCGCGGTGGGCGGGGACATGTTCCGTACGAACTTCACTCTGAATCTCGCAAATCACAGCGTGCTGAACATAACCTCCGGTGAAACCTGGTCCGCCCCTGAACTCTACAACCTCACGAATGGAACGACCATAACGCTCACATGGGAGTGCAGGAGTCTCGGCGAGGGCCTGACGAAGGCGGTGGTGAGCGCAAACTATGACAGAAGGACCAACGAATCCTCTGTTCCCTTCGAGGTTCTCAAACCCATACTTCTGGCAGAACCGGGTGTGATAAACATAAGCCAGTCCGTGAACATCACGGCGAAAATTGTGGGGAACACGAGCAGGATAGATTTTATTAACTTCGAAGGAAGCGGATGCTCCCAGTATTCCCCAACAAGAATTGTTAACGAAAGCGAATGTGTGGGAACGGCGGCGGGTGTGGGTAACATAGCCCCTGATGCAAGCGAAACCTGCGACCCGTCCGGCGAGTGTTCATATACGAATGACGATAGCGAGGGGACATCGTGGACAGCCGTAGGAAGCGGGAGGTGGGTAAATCTCAGTCTGGGAAACACGTACATTGTAAGCAGAATTGAAATCATATGGAAGGATTTGGGAACGAACTCAAATGTCACGATTTCATACACGAACGAGACAGGCCAGCTCGTAACGCTCTACGCGAACTTAAGCGTTCCGGACTCCAAAAACACCACAGACCTCTCGGACTTCCTCCCCTTCCGGACCAACACGCTTTTCTTCAACCAGACCACTGATTCGACCCTTGTGGTTTACGAAATAAAGGTGTACACAATCGAGGAAAGGGTGGGGAAATGCTATGTTTACGAGGAGTGCTACGTTTCGGGGGAACGGACAGGAACTTCAGGCACCCACACCATAACCGCTGTTGTATATACGCAGAATGAGATTTCCCGTTACAACTTCTCCTTCTTTGTGAACTACGGCCGGCCGCACATCCAGATAAAGGAACTTGTGATGATAAACGGTTCCACCGACATTTACGAAGCGAAGGTCACCGCGGTCAACGGGGACCTGCACGACCTCGATGTGAGACTGAATATAGCGAACAAAAGCGTGATAAATCTGACTGAAGGTTCCTGGAACTTCAGTCTCTCATCGCTCCTGAACGGGCAGCAGCACACATTTGAATGGAACGTCTCATCCCTTTCCCTCGGTTCGACCAGCACGAACGTGACCGTGAATTCCACCACAGGCAAAGGTCATTTCAACTCGAGCGAATGGGTGGTGGAAGTCGTGTCAGACCCCGGGGAGCTTCCAAACCTCACGGCGTTCTGGATTGAATACAATTCCACGAGAACCAACAGGAGCAACCTCTTCGACAACATCAAAATTCTGGCGAAGGCGTACGACGATATCGGTATGAGGGCCGTGAAGGCGAGTCTCACTTACCCGAATGGCTTCAAGGTGAACGGGAGTTTCGAGATACTCAACTCGACCTACTGGGTTTTCGAATTCGGGAACAACGACGAAGGGCTCGAACTCAACGAAACAGGGAATTACACAGTCGAGGTCATAGCGGTAGACATCGGCAATCAGCTGAAATACAGCGGGGTGGACAGCGGGTGCCCTGAAAACTACACACTCTCCGCGACGAACGTCTACACGCTCGTTCTGGAAAATTTTGAAAACTCCTCCGCTTTTTACAACAGAGGTGAAAACCTCACAGTCAGAGCACGTGACGTTAACGGATTCTTCGTTGACAATGTGAGCTGGGAGGCAAACCTGACGAAATTCGGACAGGGCATGGAAGAACTGAACGGGACGGGTTCAGCGTATGTTTACACTCTTAATTCAAGCGACCCGGTGGGAAACTACACTTTCGTTGTTAAAGGAACGAAGAACAACAACACAGGCGAAAACGAATGGGACTTTAATGTGAGTTCCACCCTCTCCCCTGTTTTTGCTGCGCCCCCCGAAGGAAGCGAGTATCCCCCGAACTCCGGAATATCACCCATACCCCAAATACGCATATACAACGCAAGAGGGGATTCGCTCCCCTATGAAGCGAACGTCACGCTCACGTGCCCGAACGGAGAATTCTCGCTCCTGAAAATCGGTGACCTCTATTACAATGTTTCTGCAGACTGCAGGTCTCCTTCCTCCTCAGGTATCAATTTCTATCTGTACACGAATGTCACAGATTCATACAACAACAGCGGAACCGGTTCGTTGCGATTGAGCACGTCAGGCGGCGGCTCCTCGGGTTATCAGGCCCCGTCAGGCGGCGGCACATCGCAGGCACCTGTCATACCGAGCTGCATGGTCACGCCGAAAAACTGCACGGACGGAATTGACAACGACTGCGATGGTTTGACAGATTGCGGAGACCCCGACTGCGCGAACGACCCCGCGTGCATAACGATAATCGAGGATTTCGACCTCTCTCTTGAGAACCCGGTTCTCGATATCATGCAGGGCGAAAACGGAACGTTCGTTGTTTCCCTCTTCAATCTCGGCAATGCCGACCTTTTCCTTAACATCAGCATAACAAAGGAATGCTGTGAGGTTTTCTCGGAGAATTTGCTGTTCCTGCCGGTGAAGAGCGAAAAGGACTTCTCCGTGGTCGTATACGTTCCGCTGTTCACAGAAACAGGAGAATACCTGTTCGATATGAAAATCGAGACCGGCGGCGTGGAGAAAACGAAAACCCTGAAAGTCAATGTCAGGGAGAATCCGGTAATAAGTTATCTGAACGAACTCGAAACTCATCTTCCAGGGTTGAAGTCGGAAATCAGTGAGTACGAAAGGGCCGGGATTGATGTCAGGATACTGAAAGAAAGACTGGGCGATATAGAAAGCAGCATGGACGCTGCCAGAAGAGCGATAAGTAATGACGATGTTGTTTCCCTGAAGAACTCGGTTTCATCCGCAGAATCCACATTCGAAAGAATTAATTCAGAACTTCTTTCGCTGGGCATCCAGAAATTCCTCTTTGAAAACAGGTGGTACATCCTGGGATTTCTCATAGCGCTGTTTGTTGCCATTTTCTCTCTGACCCAGATTGTGTTGCCGTACATAAAGCTGAGGAAGGAAATAACCGAACTGAAAGAGAAGGAGAAAGTGGGTCACAGGACCGAGATGTCCGCTGAACAGCAGTACTTCACAAGGCAGATAGACAAGCAGACGTTCGTTAAGATAATGACGGGGGAACACGACAAGATTCTGGAGATAAGAAGCGAGATAGAGGAGAAAGAAAAGGAACTTCGCTCTCTTCTGAGCGTGAGACACATACTCGCAATGCTTTTCAGATTCCCCGTCACTGTTCTGAAAATGTTCAGCCGGAGGGGAAAGAAAAAACCGGAGAAACCCGCGAAAACCGGGAAACCACCGGCGAAAGCCGAGAAAAAACCGGAGAAGCCGAAACCTGACGCAGGAAAGGATGTTAAGAAATTGAGAGAACTGATAAAGAAAGGGGAAGAGCTAATTGCAAAGGGCAAATCCGAAGAAGCAGCAGATGTGTACGCAAAGATAAAATCAATCTATGACGAAATGCCGGCGGAAGAAAAGGCGAGGTTAAGGGAGGAAGCGGGAAGGATAGTGAAGCTTTACAGGAAGCTGATAGAAACGGGAGGCAGCGAACCCCGAAAAGATTAATATAACTAAACGAAAATTATAATTATGAACGGAGATTCCAGAAAAGCAACCGGCATCATAGGTCTTGACGAAAAGATGGAAGGCGGTTTTGTCGAAGGGAGCGTTATCCTTCTCAGAGGGAAGGCCGGGACAGGAAAAACAGCGTTTGGCTGCTCTTTCCTTTACAAAGGCGCCCTGGAAGGGGAGCCCGGACTTTACGTGACGACAGAAGAGGAAGTTGAAGACATTAAAAACGACATTAAGAAGATGTTTGGCTGGGACCTCGATGCGTTCGAAAAGAAAGGTCTGCTGAAGTTCATGTCAATAAGACCCGCAATTGCCAAGAACATAAGACCTGAGGAAATAGACCAGGCAGTAAGACTCTATACTATCAGCATGTTCTCACAGATTTCCGAAACCATCAAATCTATGGGAGCGAAAAGGGTTGTGATAGACAGCGTCTCCATAATAGAGATGTTCATACACAACAGGTATCTGTCAAGGGTGAGCCTTCTGAATCTCGCAAAACAGATGAAATCACTCGGTGTCACGACAATACTGACTGAGGGTGTCTCGGAGGAAGGGGGGCTGCTGGGGGACGAAGCGCTCACGGAATTCATAGCAGACGCTGTTATAAAACTGGACTTTGTCCCGGTTTCGGAGAGGTTCAAGAGAACGCTGACAATCATGAAAATGAGGAGAACGAACCATTCGACTTTCATCCACCCCTTTGATTTCACCAAGGACGGGCTGAGACTGGTCGAGTTCGGGAAGGGGGCAGAAAAGTAACCGTTTCTACGCCCTGTATTCTTTCCCTTCAAACCTGACCGAGAAACCCTTGTTCGCACGGCGTGTTTCGTACGTTATGGTTACTTCCTCTTTTGGCCCGAGCTCCAGTATCTCCCATGTAAGCATATCGGTTGCCGAATCAAACGGCTCAATTTTTGGCCGGACATTGCACCTTATAAATGCCCCCCTCGGAACGGAGTCGCGAATCTTTATGTCAAGGAGCTTCCTGTCCGTCCTGTTTTTGACCCGGAGCATAACACGACTCCCGCTTACATATTTTTCGAGTTTGAGCGGACCTCTGGAAAGTACAGACAAACCGCCGCCCCTGAAGAACATGAACACCACAACCCCTATACCCGCCAAGCACACGATCAGAATTACCAGTTCCAGAATAAATATGATGTTCACGGGTTCCGGGACCTCCCCCGAATGATAATACATGAAATATCCCCCTTTCCTCGCGGTGAATCTGACCCTGCCGGCGTATTTTATCGGAATGTTTGCAACCCCGTCGCTGTCCGTGTAATAATTTTCCGACACCGGAGGGTCTGTATCTAGGTAGTGTATCGTTATCTTTACGTTATTAACCGGTTCGTTATCCTGGTCCAGAACCACTATGGAGACATTCTGGCCCAGAACGAGATTTTCGGGAAGGATGAACCACAGTTTCCTTTCGATGCATTCGTGTTCCACACACGTCTCGTTTTCCCCGCACTGAAGGTCGCTGCAGCAGTAACCAGGCGTCATTCTGCATTCGTGCCCGCTTATCTTTTCAGAACACGGGCACTCGACCGGCTCGCACGTGTTCGTGTCCGGGTCGCAGTATTCGTCATCATCGCACATGTCATCCTCGCAGCATTCGTAGTCAACGCATTCGTGGTCTTCTGCGTATCCGCACTCGCACTCAAGCGCAACGCACTCGTAATCATCGCATATTTCATCATCCTCGCATTCATCATCATACATGCATTCCCTGAGGGGATAGACGGTGAAATGAACGGAAGAATGATTGGTTTCGTGGTCGAGAGATTCGCACGTGAAACTTATCGCGTAGGTCCCTTCCATTCCGCTCACGTTCAGGTACGCCCGGAATTTCAGGGGGTTGAGTTCTGACAGCTGGCCTGACTCGTTCCCCAGAGAATAGTTGCATGAAGTCATATTCTTTTCGCTCGTGAGCAGAAGCAGCAGAGTTCCGTTCTCTGACAGGTCACCCATAAGGTATGTCATGTTCATGGGGGAAATTATATAGAATGTGAAATTTCCCTCCGGGGGCTGTTCTGTCTGGGTCATGACCATCACAAGTGAAAAATCGCCGGTGAGGTTGAATTCTGTAAAGTTCCCCTCGAAACCGGATTTCGAGACATTAACCGAGTACGGGTTGAAATCGAAAATCCCGGTTTCGTTTTCGATTATTTCCTCGAGAACCTGCTCAGGGATTTCGCCGTTTGAATCCGTCTGCCCGGAAAATACAGTTTCGCCCATGCCGTTCCTTATCACAACATCCGCGTCTTCTACCGGATTCTGTTCCGCATCAGTGACTTTTACGTCCAATTCCCATTTCCTTATCAAAGACGTGTAGTTCGTCTTCTCGAACGTTGCTTCTGATGAGAGCATGTGTATGTCATATTTTTTGCTTTTGTTCACAAGGTTGTCCTTTAGAAGGGTGTTTTTCGTGCAAGAAAGCGACAGGCCGTAATTGTTTCCGAGAATCACATTCCCCTCGATTCTCACGTTTTCGGAGCTGACTACCTCCAGACCAGAATTCTGGGCATTCGCTATTATCGTGTTGTTCGTGATGTTGTTGCCCTTCCCCTCAATTCTGAACCCCCCTCCGGTGTTGTTCACAAACGTGTTGTTGTTTATCACGGTGTCGTTCAGCAGAAACTCGGTGAAGGCGGTATCAGTGCTGTTCTTTATCGCGTTGTGCTCGATCCTGATGTTCTCCCCGGTTATTGTTCCTATCCCGATTTCGTTGTTTTCGATTATGTTCCGCTCTATTTCACTGCCCGAACCTCCCAGAGCAAGACCGGCATAATTCGAAAAAATCCTGTTGCCCGAGATGTTGTTCCCGTCCGAATAGACAAGAAGTGCGATGTAATTGTTCGCAAAGGTGGTGTTCGTGATGTTCGTCCCGTCCGATTCGGTATAAACCCCTCTTTTTCTGTTTTCTGCGTTTTCGTAACCGCAGTCCCGTATCTCCGAATCGCGGATTTCAAGTCTCGCTCCTGCGCCCGAAATGAAGGTGTACGCATGCGATGTTTCGCTCTCGATTGTACTCGAAATCACGCGCAACGTTCCGTTGTTTTCCACCCCGAATTCCCCATCAAAACTCGAATTGAAACGGAGGTTTGAATTTTCGAGCGTCAGGGTCCCGGATTCGTTTATCAGGAGACTGCCATTCAGGACTATGTTCACGGACGAGCAAACAATTGTCTCGTTCACAAACCAGTCCCCCTCCGAAGGGTAATCGCAGGTCTGGGCGTACGCCGCCGGGGAGAAAATCGCGAATATCAAAAGCGCGAGAACGAAAATCCGAACCCTCATAAATAATTGTTGGCTGAGGTATCTTAAATTGGTTAATCCTTCCCGAAGGGGATGATCTCTGTTATACCGGAACTGTCCGTTCCTTCTTCCGCTGGTTTTTCTGCGCCCTCTCCCTCCCTTTTCGTTTCCTTCACAGCCTGCTCTAACATCTCCTTTATTCGCTGCCTTTCCTCACCGAAGTACCTTTCGAATTCCTTCGTG
>CAZTCK010000025.1:0-9613 GCA_964612625.1 uncultured archaeon
CCGCCGGCGAGAGAGAGCAGTCTGTAAGTGTGGAGGGGTCCGGCGACCACCGAGAGATTGGGTATGACTTCCTTGCACAACCCCTCGAGGTATTTCGCGAGTTTTTCCCTTGTTTTTCTCATCTCAAGGAGGGTTTTGGAAAATGTTTTCACACTCTCCACGTCTTTTTCGGAGAACTCCATGCCGATGGATTTAGAGGGATCGAATCCCACACTCCCGATTTTGTCCCTCCTCCCGTACTTTGAAACGAGTTCTGTGAACTTCTCATGGGATTTCACCTCTTTCGTAAGTTCGGGGAAATGCAGTCCGTACCACTCCTGAAGGCGTTCGGAAAGCGAGTTCAGAACGGAATCCATCTCATCTATTATCCCTATGACCCTCATTACAATTTTGTCCTTCTTCACCTCCTTTATTTTCTGGCCGGAAAGCAGGATGTTGACCTTCGTCACGATTTCGTTCACTTCCGCCTGCGTGGAGGCCCAGCGCGTTTCCAGAGCGAGTCTCCGGAATTCATTGTTGGCGATTTCCTTTCCCCTGTTTTCGGGGTCGTACACGCACGCTATCTGCCCGTCCTTCGCCTGCTTGTCCCATACAACCTCTTTATACCCTTTCAAACGGAGTTTGTTCAGGACGAATCTCTCCTCCTCGATAATTTCGCCCGCCCTTGACCTTCGTAACTTTTCCGCTATGACCTCGGGTTTTTTCGGGAAGAGTTTTGAAAAAACGACATTCCCGTCTTTATCAAAAGCGAAAACCCCAACCATGTTCGTCGCGACGTAAGCTTTCATGAGAATCACTATTATGATTCATTAACTTTGAAATTAAAAAGGTTTAAAAATCTTATGTCTAATAATTGAATGTATGCCGAAGGAAATTCAGATAGAGTTTAAGGACGGGACAATCAAGAAATACAGAGATAGAGGCTGGGGCACTGGAAAAAGTACATATAAAATTTCGACATATGGAGATAAGGTTATTGTAGAAGAAAATTATGAACAAGGGTTCTCAATTTTTAAAAGCAAAGAAAAGAATGAACATAACTTCAGGTCATCTGAAATAAAAAAAAATAAAAATATCTACTTCGCAGCCCACATTACTTCACAGAATTATACCGATTCCTCCTGGTGAAACTGAAAGCTTCAATTCAACTTTAGAGGTTTCCAAAAAGACATATACCAATATAAACGGCAGGTTCGTTGAAGGGGATTTCGATTTACCAGATGAGGATTAGAAGCCCCGTCTTTGGATGATGAACCCTTTAAATGGAAACCATGCCATTAAGTGAGATAAATGTCTAACAAAATATTAAAAAAATACAACGAAGAAGTCAGTGAAGGTAGTGTGGTAGGGAAATTCTTCACTGGTGCCAGTATTTATTTCGCAAAAAAATCCCTGCAGTCCAAATCAGCGTTGTCGAGCGGTGTATATCTGGCAGGAGCAAAAATATTATCTGGTTTCGCTAGGAAACCGAAAAGCCGAGAAGAACTGGCAGAGGAAGAGCTTGAGAGGGATGTGAAATTGTAAACCATATTAATCTTTTTTCTGTGACTCAGAGAACGGTATGTTGGCTTTATAAAGACATATTAACTGTTTTTTTTGTATACCTACAGTCGCCTTTTAATTCTTTTATGAACTCATCCCATTCATCATATTTTCATTATTATTTTTTATAACAACAATCCTTGTTATCGAATACGCTAATAATACACATTCCTGACTTATAATATGGACACTTTACATCAACCGTCCCATCTTTGCACACAAGTAACAAAGCATCTATAGGATCCAAAGGAGATAAACCATGCTCGTATATAGTACGTCGTAAACTTTTAGTCCATTCTGGATCATTATTTGTTGGTGTTTTACAATGCACTAAATGAGTTGCCAATAATTCTTTCTTTTCCATTCACACCACTATTTGATATCTAAAATTCTTCATCATCTCCAAATAATTCTTCATGCGCTTGCCTTATACCTTCGAGCTCTGCTTCGGTTAAATCATCAGGGAGTTTGCCAGTCTCGCTAGTGTATTTTTTCTTCTTTTCGAGGGTGAACGGATCGATTTCTTTATAGAATTGAATTGCTTTTTTTAAAGTTTCTATATTCGGACCCCATGACAATATATTTTCAAAATGGGTAACTGCCATCCTATGACCAAGTCCGTATCCCGGTTCACCTTCCATTAGATATTCATTCTCCTCTTTTCTTAGATATTTTGCTATCTTCTTGGCCAATTTTATATCTACAGTCATATACCACTATTTGATAAATAATGTTAACTTTTATAAGCTTTAAATAAAGAATTCCACCAGTCTGCGACTGGCAGAGGACAGGAATCATATTCGCAGGCATGCTCCTGAAATCACACAGCCGTCATGCCGCCGGTCTGTGACCGGCGGTTGTTGACAAGTCAGATGTATTAAGAATTACTCCCATTTTTTATAAAGCCCTCCTCAATATTTAATATGGACGTCCAGAAGGTGGTTCTTGTTCTCATAATCATCGTTCTCCTCGCAGGCCTGGCTTTCGAACTGAAATACATTGAGGACACCCTCAGGACTGCGGCACTTCCCAAGGAAGAGCGGTGCGAGGCGCTGTGTTCGGAAAAAGGCGAGGTCGCCTATATTTTCAAGGATTCCTGCTACTGCAAGGAACCCATAACCTTCCGCAAACAATGGAGGTGTTTCTGGAATGCAACGTTCGAGGATGAGGAGATGTTCACCTCCAAATTCAATTCCACAGCCGTCCGCAACCTCGCCGTGAAATCCGTGGTAAAATATGCGGCACCCAACGCCCCGGCCACCAAGGTGTTCGGAATATACAATGAAATTTCGAACAGAATTTACTACGTTTCAGACCCAAGGAAGGATGAATACATCGCAAACCCCCTGGAAACATGGGAGGCGATGGGAGGGGACTGCGATGATTTCTCGATACTGCTTGCCAGCATGTACGAGGCGGTGGGAATGGACGCAAACATAGTCGAGGTTTACAATCCTGACCAGGGGCACGTGTTCGTGATACTTAAAATAGAACAGGACCTTGATTCGTTTCTGAAGTTTTACAAGAGAATCCTTGAGAAGTACACCCCGTACTACAGCGAAAAGCCGTTCAACTTCATAATGTTCGGCAAAACTCACAAGGAATGCGAGTCCATCGAGAAATCTCTGGAGAACGGAAAAAATCCTGATTCATTCTATCTCGTTGTTGAGAGCACAACCGGCGACTATCCGGGGAGCACGGATGCTTTCGAGGGTTACAACAACGTGAGGTTCATAAAAGTAGGAGAGTGATCAACTGGACTGAAGAAAACCGAATGCCCTTTTTCTGAACTTCTCCCAGTCATTCACAAGCGCACCGGCCGATTTTACATGCCCGCCTCCCGACCCTATGCCTTTCGAAGCGAATTTTGCAAGCTCCCCCACGCTTATGTTGCCTCTCTGATAGCGCAGTGAAACCTTCCACATATTGCCGGACCTTTTCCTTATCATGACTATGTAATCCGGATATCTTTCCGCGGTGATGGTTGCTATTATGGACGTGATATTCATCCTGCTCTTTATTTCATAGAGTATCACCTTCTCCTTCTCAAACACGTGTTTCCTTTTTTCGAAATCGTCCGTAATATTTCTGACCTCTTTCTGGACAACAGTATTCCATCTCCTGAGTTCCGAGGATTTACTGAAATCTTCATACCTTTTGCTCTTCAGCAGGATTTTCAGCACCTTCTCGCATCCTTTAAGCCCCTTTAACGTTATGGCGGATGCTATGGTCTCGGCTGCCTTCACAAGCTCGCAGTGGGGGATTTCCCCTGTTTCCGCATACTCCCTGAACATCCATTCGCAGTCCTTTGTTCCGTAATCTCCGATTATGCCGATAAGAGATATCCATAACCATGGCCTCACCGCATAACCCATTTCTCTGAGCATTTCGTACAAAACGCATGAAGCAGGCATATAGGTGCTTCTTTTCCTCAGTCTCGGATTTACGTGCATGATGTTTTCGGAGTTCATATCCTTTTCCGGTATGTGGTGGTCAACTATGAGAATCCTGATGCCGAGGATGTCTTTCGCGAATCTGAGAACCTTCTTCCATTCTTGGTCCACCGGCATATCAAGGAAAACAAGGATTTCTGGCTCCTCGGCTGCAATCTCCCTGAAAAATTTGTCATCTATTACGGGACCTTCCCTTGGAATGCTCCTGAAATCGGGAAAGAATTTCATGAAAAGGGCCGCAGAACACACGCCGTCCACGTCCCTGTGATAGACCAGAATCTTCCTCCCCCTGACCCTGAACCATTCTTTGAGGTTTTCGATACCTTCCTTTCCCAGAAATTTCCATGCGGGCATAAACTTTTATTTTAGCCATTCCGGGTTTTTAAAGTTTTTTCGTTCCCCACAACCACTATCTGGGAAAGAAATAGACAATTAAAAGGAGAATAATACCGAAAACGAACAGCGGGACACCCACCTGCATGTTTTCCTCGCCCGAGCCGAGCAGCAGAAACCCCAGCACGAAACCAACCACTATGAATATCACTGCAAACATGATGGTCCAGTACCCGCTCAGGATTCCGAAACCGTACAGAGCAGCGAATACGAGAAACAGAATGAACACGCCAATAATCGAATTTTTGCCCATATTTATATACACCGCAGCCCGTCTTAAAAACGTTATTCCGCCCTCCTGAAGAGGATTTTCACCTTCTTCCCCTCGAATTCAAGCATGCCCAGCGGCTTTGACTTCTCCGGGATACCTTCATGAATTTTCAGCGCGCCGACTTCTTTCGAAATCCATACCCTGTTCCTGCGGATAGTTTCGCCTGTCTTTCCCTTCGCCTCCAGCCAGAGCTCTATCTTCTCCTTCACGTTCAGCCTCTCCTTCTTTCTGAGAACCTGTATGTTCCTGGCAAGTTCCCTCAGAAAGGCCTTTTCCTTCACCACCTCTCCGAGGGCTATCTCTCCGTGCTCGAAGGGTTTTGCTTTTCGCTTTCCGGGTATTTTGCTTACAAAAGAGACCTTTTCCACATTAGCCATTATCTTCAGTATTTTCTCCATTTCCCTGAGCGATTTTTCTCTTTCTTTGTCTGTGCGAACCAAAAGCTCGGAAACAGGCCATCTCAGCTTGATTTTCATTTCCTGACGGAGTGAGTTCGAGGCCTCTATAACCTTCTTTGCCACTTCCATATCCTCTTCCAGTTTTCTGTTTATCAGCCCTTTGTCCTCTTTCGGCCATGAGCACAGATGTATGGATTTTGGTCTTCCTCCCGAGTAGAAGAGTTTGCGGTAAATTTTTTCCGTCACGAAGGGCGTGACAGGAGCGAGAAGTCTTATGAGATTTTCAAGCACGTAGAGAAGGGTGAACTGGGCCGGTTCCTTGTCCTTCCCCTCGTACCCGGGTGAGACCCTGTCCCTTACCAGTTTTATGTACCACCGCGAGAAGTCGTTCAGTATGAAATTTTCAAACCCCTTTCCCACGTAGTGGAAACGGAAGTTTTCGAGGTTTTCGGTTGTTTCCTTTATGAGGGAGTTTACCCTTGAAACTATCCACCTGTCTTCGGTCTCCAGTTTCCTGAACCTCTCCTTCTTTCCGGCGAGTTTCGGGTCCGAATAATTTTCGGTGAAAATGCTCGCATTCCACAGCACATCCAGAACCCTTCTCAACTCCTTCGCTATTTTAAGTGAAAACAGCTGTGTATCCCAAGGAGCGGTTGACCAGCAGTAATAAAGTCTCAGCAGGTCTGACTCTATCATTTTCAAAGCGTCCTCTGCGTACACCACATTCCCGAGGGATTTGCTCATCTTCTGCCCTTTCTCGTCAAGTGTCCACCCCATCATGCTCACGCTTTCGTAGGGTCTTCTCCCGAACGCCCCCACTCCGCAGAACATAAGGGAGTAAAACCATCCCCTTATCTGATCCTGTGACTCGCATACCATATCCACAGGCCAGAGGGTTTCGAATAATTTCCTGTTTCTGAACGGGTAACCCAGAGAAGCCCATGGAGAAATCCCTGAATCGAACCACACGTTCATGGTGTCGGGAACGCGTGTCATCCGCTTTCCGCACTGGTCGCAGCGGAGGTGGATTCTGTCAACAGAGTTCTTGTGCAAATCAATATTTTCGTCTATTTTCTCTATCGCCTTCTCTTTCAGTTCTTTTCTTGAGCCGATCACATGCGTGTATCCGCATGAGTCGCATATCCACACCGGAAGGGGGATGCCCCAGAACCTCTGGACAGATATGGCCCAGTCTATTGCGTTCACAAGCCAGTTGTGGAAACGTTCCCCCGCGAATTCCGGCAGCCATTTCACGCTCCTGTTCTCCTTTATCATCCTCTCCTTTATCGTGTCTACGGCAAAGAACCACTGCCTGCTGAGCCGGTAAATCAGCGGGGTCTTGCACCTCCAGCAGAGGGGATACGAGTGGGTGATTTTCAGAACCTTGAGAAGCGAGCCCCTTTCCTCCAGGTACTCTATAATCTTCCGGTCCGCATCTTTCACAAACATGCCCGCGAACACGCCTGTTTCTTCCGTGAGTTTCCCTTCATCGTCCACAGGAGAAACTTTCGGGAGCTTGTAGTGCTCGCCCATTCTGAAATCAGTCTCCCCGTGTCCCGGTGCTGTGTGAACGCAACCGCTCCCCGCGTCCATGGTCACAAAATCCTCAACCTCTTCCTTGTTTGCACGGGCGGTTTTTGATTTCGCCAGAATTTTTCCGGAGACCCCCTTTCTGAAAAGGGGAATCGAAAGTATGATCCTGTGGGCATTCTTGTCTTTTTTTAACTCCTCCTGAACGGGTATGTGAAGAACAGGCTCGTATCTCATTCCCTCGAGTTTCTTTCCCTTGAACTTCTCCACAATCTCGTATTTTTCAATTCCTATCTCCTTGAACGCCTCTTTTAACCGTTTTTCAGCGAGTATGTAGTATTCTCCCCTCACCTTCACTTTTACATACGTTTCATCCGGATGCACCGCTATCGCCACGTTCGCCGGCAATGTCCAGGGAGTCGTGGTCCATATTATTATGTAGGTGAAATCCTGCCCGAGAATGGGATACTTGACATATATTGAATAATCTGTGACATCCGTGTAAGAATCCGTAACTTCGTAACCGGAAAGTGTGGTTTCGCAGCGGGGACACCAGAAAACGGGTTTTTCCCCTTCAACGAGCATGCCCTTCTCCCACATCCGTTTGACCGTCCACCACCCGGATTCGAGGTAGTAGTTTTTATAGGTCATATACGGCTCCACCCAGCCCCTCCATGCCCCGAGTTTTTTGTATGTCTCCAGCCATACGCTTTTATTGCCTTCAGCCAGGGACTTGCATTCCTCTATGAATCTGTCCACGCCTATCCTCTCTATTATATCCTTTTTTGATTTTATCCCCAGTTTCTTTTCAACCGCGTGTTCTATCGGAAGTCCGCCGCAGTCGAAGCCCGGCTGCCACCACGATTGGTAGCCCTGCATGTGCTTGAACTTTGACCATATATCCTTCATGGTAGTGGTTTTGACATGTCCCACATGGGGAACGCCGTTCACGTACGGCGGTCCGTCAAGCAGGTAAAATTTTTTGCCTTTACCCGGCCTGAATTTGACTATCTCTTCCGGGATTTTCTCCTTTGTCCAGAATTCCAGAATCTCCTCCTGAATCTTTCTCGGTTCGTATCTTTCCATACCACCACCAACGTATGTAAATAATTAGAAGAAAGCCAAATTTAAATAAATCCCGTCTGCCAATCCTAATAAATCTTTCCCTCCAAAATTAACTCATGGAATCCGAAAGGTTCGGGTTGCTCGTTACAGCTGTCCTGGCCGGTCTCGCTCTTTTCGTGGCAGGAACCTCCGGTCTTGCAGGGAATATAACAAGGGATGCGGGGTCTTACAGCACCCCTGCTGCCGGTTTTATCTTTCTCCTCCTCTTCGTGGCGGCGGTATCCCTCGTGATAAGAAATCTGGCGGCCGGGGAATAAATTTAAAGCACACGAACAAAAGCTTTAATGGGGTGTTCGTGCATGAGAGAGGATTTCCGCTGTGCTGCCTGCGGGTATAGTTTCGAGTATGATTTCAAAGAGGGAAGAGAAAAGGAAGTAAAATGCCCGAAGTGCAACCAGCTGTGGAAGATAGAAAGCAAACTCGGGAGGTTCAGACTGCTTATGTGGATTTAGTTCGGGCGAGCTTCCTTACGATCTCGCCGACGTGCCTCCCGAGATTCCGCGAGGTTTCTTTTCCTGTTTCGTCCTTTTCCGCGTCTTTCTCATTCCTTCCGACTCCTGCCCCTCCGAAGTGCATGGTTTTTTCGTCCCCAACCACCACCATACCGTGTATCAGGAAGAAACCGTGTATCTGGTGCAGAACGAATTCCTGCCCTCCCTGTCTCGAACCGCCAACCGCTATCGCCCCTCCCACCTTGTCCTTCAAAGCCTCCTTCCTCCTCAGGTAGCGGGTTCTGTCCATGAAGGCCTTGAGCTGGGAAGAAACGCCACCAAAATACACAGGAGAGCCTATGATTATCCCGTCCGCTTCCTCGACCTTTTTCGCAACCGCCTGAAAATCATCATCCACCACGCATTTTCCTTCTTCCCTGCACCTGTCGCACACTTTGCAGGGAGAAATGTTCATTTTCCCGATATGGACAAGCTCTGTCTGCAGACCGAGTTTTTCGCATTCCTCCAAGGCGAGGGATACGAGGAGCTTTGTATTCCCGTCCCTGGGAGAGCCGACAAGACCTATCACCTTCATCTTTCTGTCACCTTTATCACTTCAGGTATTTTTTCTATCACGTCCGTCGCGAGCAAACCCTCGCCTTTTTCCTCCGCTGCGTAATCTCCCGCTTTCCCGGTTATGTATGCTGCAGCGCATGCCGCTTTGAAGGGCGGGACCCTCCGGGCGAGCAATCCTCCGCACACGCCGGCAAGAACATCGCCCGTCCCCCCTGTTGTCATGAAAGGATTCCCTGTCTTGTTCATGGCGGTTTGTTTGCCGTCGGAGATTATGTCCACCGCGCCCTTCAGGAGGATGGTCGAGTTCATCCTTTTCGCGTATTTCTTCACGAGCTTCGCCCTGGTGAGCAAATCGAACTTCGGTTTCTCCCCGCTCATGTGATAGAATTCGTAGGCGTGGGGGGTGAGAACGAAATTCGGGCCGAGCTTTCCCTTTCCCATCGCTTTTATCGCATCCGCATCCACCACGCAGGGCTTTTTCACCTTCATTAGAAATTTTTTCACGAATTCTGTCGTCTCTTTTGCTGTTCCAAGCCCGGAACCTATCGAAACCGCATCGAATTTCTTTACAAGCTCCGTAATTTTTTTCAGATGTTTTGTTCCGAAGCATTCGCCCTCGAAAGGTTCTGTTATGAGGTTCGGGGAAAACTTTGCCACAATATCCGCTGCCCTCTCAGGGGCTGCAACCAGAACAAGGTCTGCGCCCGCCCGCAGGGACGCGATGGCAGCGTAGGCGATGAGGGCAGGAGCGCCCGTGTAGGTTTTCGAACCGCCTATCACCAAAAGCTTCCCGAAATCACCCTTGTGTGACCATTCCGGGCGTTTTTTGTAAACCTCCTGAAGAATCGAACTGTCAACCTCGAACATGATTATATTTTGATTTGCGGATTAAAA
>CAZTCK010000026.1:0-9294 GCA_964612625.1 uncultured archaeon
CGAGCCCTTCCGAAACCTTTTCTGCACCGAGGTTTTCAAGTTCCTGCAGAATTCCATCCGGGTTCTCCACAGGGAACTTCAGTTCTGTCTCTATCATAATATCTAAATAAAACTGAACAGACCGAAATAAAAACGGTTTACTTTGCCTTGGGTTTGATAGTCGGCATCGGCAAAGGCGGCGGCAACTGCAGGTCCTCCGCGATGTTCGAAACCTTCAGCAGGCATCTCCTGAACAGATAGTTCAGTATCTCGAGCGATGGCTTCTCCGGAAGCTTCTTCTCCTTCTCCCACTGTTTAAGAAGTTTCTTGTTGTCGTCTGCAAGGTAGAGAAGGTCTCCGCCTATCTTTATCTCCCCGACCCTTGGATTGTAGGTTGTGACAAATTCAAAGGCCAGAGAAAGGACCTTTTTGTTCCCGAGGGTGGAGAGTGTAACCTCTTTCATATCGTTTATTCGCGGAACGGAGTTGACCTTTATCTCCGCCCCTATCCTCTGCCCTTTGTCCCTCTTCGCCTCCACTGAGCTGAAACTCAGACCAATTATAGCCATGCGAATTCCTCCGTTTATGATAGATAATTGTTTTATGACAACCGTATTTAAATCTTTGCGCGTTTTAAACAATTTCCCCGTACCCTATCAATCTCCACCTTCCCGAGAAGAGTTTTGAGATGGCAACCCTTTCGCCCTTTTCTGCGCATATCGGACTTTTTGTGTGAACGTCAATCTCCTCCCCCCTTCCGGATGTCACGGACCCCGTGGTTCTCATGGTCCCTGCGGTGAGCATGAGCATATCGCCTGTCTTTATTTCCCCCACCCCCATACTCTCCTTTGTCCCCACAACTCTCTTCAGAAGATTCGTTTTCAGTGTTATGTCCTGCGAAGCGGGCGGAAGCTTCCCTGTCAGGCTTACCACACTTCCGGAGAGGGAATCGGACTTTGTGAGATACGGGTCAAGCATGGTGGAAACGCCCGCAAGACCGCCGGGTCCTATTTCCTTCAGGTCTTTCCCTGCCTTCTGCAGACCCGTTACCTTCGTTGTCAGCGGTTCATATCTGTCCTTTATTTTCACGCCCGGTTTTATCTCTATCTCATCCCCCACTTTCAGTCTTCCCTGTATCAGCGAGCCTCCCAGAACCCCGCCCCTGAGCTTTTTTATCTCCGTTCCCGGCCTGTTCACATCAAACGACCTTGCCACCAGGAACTTCGGAACTTTTTTCGGGTCACGTTTCGGAGGAGTCATGACCTTGTCAATCGTTTCAAGGAGAACATCAAGGTTCACCCTCTGTCTCGCTGATACCGGAATTACAGGAGCGTTTTCAGCAACCGTCCCCTTCAGAAACTCCTTTATCTCTTCGTAATTTTTCAGCGCCTGTTCTTTCGTTACGAGATCAATTTTGGTCTGAACGACAATAACTTTGTTTATCCCGACTATATCTATCGCCGTCAGATGTTCGGACGTCTGCGGCTGCGGACATTCCTCATTTGCCGCGATCGTTAGAATCGCGCCGTCCATTAAAGCAGCTCCGGAAAGAACGGTCGCCATCAACGTCTCGTGGCCGGGGGCATCCACGAATGATATGGTCCTCACGGGTTCGCAGTCGGAAAAACAATTAATACATTTCCTGGTTGTGGAATACGCTTTCGCCCCTTTGCACTTCGGACACCTGTATATCGTCATGTCAGCGTAACCCAGACGTATCGAGATTCCCCTCTTTATCTCTTCCGAATGCGTGTCCGTCCACTTCCCGGTAAGCGCCTCGGTAAGTGTGGTCTTTCCGTGATCCACGTGCCCTATCATCCCTATGTTGAAATCCGGTATAAGCCGCTCGTCCGTCTTTCCCCCTATTCCCATCACCTTATCTTGATTATGCGAGTTTTTATTTATAAACTTACAGCAGTTCCACCGGCATCCTTTTCGCTTTTGGAAGCATGTTCTTTATTTTCCCGTCCTTGAGCAGTCCGCACCCCAGGGGATAATCCCTGTACCTGAGTATTACGTACCCCTCGGAGCAGGACGCGTCCCGGACAGAGAGGTCTGAACCCTCCATGAATTCCTTTGCCTCATCTCTGTCCAGTTCTATTACGTTCCTTTTTGCATGTTTTCCGAAAGTCTGTATCATCACGGACGTCGGTTTTACGGCTTTCCCGAGTCTCACGAACGGCATGCTCATGCACGCCACTTTTTCCCCGGCCGCGAGTTCCGGAATCCCCTTTCCCACTATGAATACCCTGCCTTTCGGGTTCGCGAGAAATTCGAATCCCGCGAAAACACCTCTTTTGAACCCGAACCTCTCCTCCAGGAAACCCAGGATTTCATCTCTCTCTTTCTTTTTGAGCGTCCTTAGCATCATTTTTCCACTTTCCTTATCTTTGCAAGGAAGAAACCGCCTGTGTTGTTGTGATGCGGCCATATTCTTATGCTTTTTCCCACGTCTCTGGCGAACCTTTCCCCTTCCCATTCCCTCACCGCCCCGGATGTCTTAAGACCCCTGAACCTGGGGGTTTCGATTTTTCCTTCCCTTTTTTCCAGGAGATGGTGAATCACGCTTTCATTCTCCTCCGGTGCGAAGGTGCACGTGGAGTAGACCATCGCGCCTCCGGGTTTAAGAAGGTCGAAACACCTCACTATCATCTGCTTCTGCATGCGGGAAAGCGAATACACGAGCTTTTCGCTCCATTTCGAAAGAACGTTCCAGTTCTTCCTTACTATTCCTTCCGAGGAGCAGGGTGCATCGAGAAGGATGAAGTCAAACTTCCTCTCCGGTCTGAAGAACCTGATATCCATGTTCACAACCACGACATTCATGCATCCGAGTTTCTCGAGGTTGTGTTTGAGTATCTTGAGCCGCTCGAATTTCACGTCATTTGCGATTATCCTCCCCTTGTTTTTCATGAATGCGGAAATCTGCGTGGTTTTCGAGCCCGGGGCGGCGCACGCATCGAGAACGTCCGCCACCGGATTTCCCTCGAGCTCCTCCTTTATGGCAAGCGGGGGGAGCATGGAAACAAGTTCCTGTATGTAGATGTAACCCATAAAATGCTCTATAGTCGAGCCAATCCTCTCGTCCTCTGTCAGGAAGGCGAGGTCGTACCACGGAACAGATTTGGCTTCTATTCCGTATCCCCGGATTCTCCTGATAGTCTTCTCCGTATCCGCTTTCAGCGTATTCACCCTGAACGCCCTTGGAAGAGGTCTGGAAAGGAATTCGTAAAACCTTTTCCGGTTATCCACAATTCTGTTGTACCTTTCCCTGAACCTGTTCGGTATGACGGGTTTCATGTGATTAAATTCGCTTTCCGAATTAAAATAAACCGGCACTCCGAATTTCGGCTGTTCCCGAAGGAAAAAGTCAGGTTTTATAAGCGCGGATGCGATATAAATTGTGGGGACTGCTATGGAAAGAAACCTTATGTCCGTGCTCTTCCTTATCCTCATAATAATCACCGCAGGTATTGCGGGATGCATTAAGTTCCCTGAAGGCCCGGGAGGCACAGAACCCCGGAGCGCGGCGACGGCATTCTGCAGGGAGCAGGGAGGGCAAACAATTCTGATAGAGACACCAGACGGAACCACTGGTTTCTGCGACCTTTCCGAGAGGGGCGTGTGCGAGGTGAACGCCCTTTTCGCCAGCGGAGGCAGAGACTGTGTTCACCTGGGTGAAAACGAAAGTTTCTGGCTGGCCAGGAAATTCGTGGAGAATTCTCCCACCTACAGATTCGACGGATACGGCATTACGCACAAAGAAACCGTTCAGATGAGATGCCCGTACTGCTGGAGATTTGTGTTCGGGTTCACGTCCTCCCATGCCGGATACGGAAATCGCACGGGGAAAATGCTCGCGCAGGTCATTACGCCGCATTCGGCAGAAATATCGGTTTTCAGGGGCAGGGTGACCTCCGCAATTCTGGACGGAAAATGGGACATGATAAAACAGAAATTTCTGGCGGGCACGAACCGGACAGAAAATATCTAATGGCATAGCATTTTAAAACAGGGATTTAGTTTATATTTTATGATAACCCGCATAAAGCTCACGAACTGGAAGTCACACCTGAACACCGAGCTGTCGTTCTCACCCGGAGTGAACGCCCTGATAGGTATAATGGGCTCGGGAAAGACGAGTGTTATGCAGGGGATAGCATTCGCCCTGTTCGGAACGTTTTCCGGCCTGAGCTCGCGGAAGCTCTCGCTTGACAACCTGATAATGAACAAGCCCCAGGAGAAGGATTCCGCCTCGGTTGAACTTGAATTTGTTCTCAACGGGAAGAAGTACACGATAAGAAGGACCATACGGAAGGGGAAGGGAAGCACAGAAGCCGAAATCCGGGAAGACGGGAAACTTCTTGAGGTGAACCCGAAAGGCGTTACCAGAGAGGTGGAACGCATACTCCAGATGGATTACGATCTCTTCCAGCGGGCGGTCTACTCAGAGCAGAATTCACTGGAGTATTTCCTTCAGATACCGAAAGGGAAGAGGATGCAGCAAATCGACAGCATGCTCAAACTCGATATGTACGAGAAGGCGAGGGAGTCCGCTGTCTCGATACGAAACAGACTCGCGGAGAGGAGAAAGGAGATGCTGAAGGTAATCGAGGATATGAAAGGGCAGAAACTGGACGAAAGGATAGTCGAACTCGAGAAAGAGGTGAAGAAGAGGAGAGAGGAGAGAAAGAAGCTGGAGAAAAAGGCAGAGGAAACGGAGAAGAAGAGGAAAGCGCTCTCAGAGAAGGTGGTCGAATACGAGGCAGAAAAAGAACGCATGAACGATATCTCGAAGAGGGCGGAAGCCCTGAATTCCAGAATTCTCGAACTCAGGAAGCAGATTGGGAAGAGGGCAGAGAAACTCAGGGGCGTGAGGATTAGCAGGGAGGTTCTGGAAAAGCTTCTGAAGGAGACCGCAAACCTCGAGGTCGGGGTGGAGGAAAAGGAGAGCGAAATCCGGGCTCTCAGAGATGCGGTTTCCTCCAAGAACAGCAGGATGGTGTTTCTCCGCGACCAGATAAAGGAGGCGAAACTTAAACTTTCCGGAAGCAAGGAGAAGGAAATGGAAATGAAAAGACTGGAGAAATTCCTGGGGGAGGAACCTGAAAAAAAGCTCGGGAAAATGCTCTCGGGAGTTGAAAAGCTCAGGAAGAGGTTATACACGCTCGAGGCGGAGAAGAACGAGGTTGAAAGGAGCCTGGCCGAACTTAAGGAGGCGGGCGAGAAGTGTCCTGTGTGCGAATCCAACATCAGCAGGGAAAGGAAAACGGAACTGATAGAAAACAGAACCCGGCGCGTGGGCGAAATCGAGGTTAAGATATCGGAACTCCGCAAAATGCTTTCGGAAGGAGAGGAGGCAGCAGAGGAATTCAGGAAAAAAGCAGAGAAGTACACTGAAATGAAAAGGGAGCTGAAGGACCTGGATGCATTGAAGGAAAAAATAAGAAAGAACGAGGGCGAAATCTCCATGCTGAGGAAGGAAGTGGAGAGGATAGCCGTGAGCATAAAGGAGAAGGAGAAAGAAAGGGGAAATCTGGCAAGGTCGCTCGAAAAGCTGAAGCTCAGAAAGAGCAGGATGGAAACTCTGATTGAGGAGAAGGAGGAGCTCGAAAATCTGAAGACCGAGGTCAGGGAAATCGAAAAAGAGAAAAGCAGCCTCGAAAAGATAATGAAGGAAACGGAAAGAAAACTGAAGGAGATGGACATAAAGTCCATGAGGAGCGAACTGCAGGAACTGGTAAGGCTTTCCGGGGAACTGGAAACCAAGCTCAGGGATTTGGGGGAGATGCTTGAGGACAAGCTCTCCCTGCTCAGGGAACTCGAAGAGCAAAAGAGGACATTTCTCAGATACAGGGGGGAGGCAAAGAAGTACGAAGAGGTGACCGAATCCATGAACAGGTTCATTGCCGTTCTGAAAAACACGCAGAACCAGTTAAGAGACGAATTTCTGAAAACCGTTAACTACATAATGAACAATATATGGAGTGAACTCTATCCTTACGGTGATTTTTCCGGGATAAGGATGGCAGTGGAGGGGGACTACGTGCTCCAGCTCAAGGGGACGAGGGGCTGGGTGAATGTTGACCTCGTTTCCGGGGGCGAACGTTCTCTGGCGTGCCTTGCGCTGCGAATCGCTTTCTCTCTTGCGTTCACCCCGAATCTCCGCTGGCTTATACTGGATGAACCAACCCACAATCTCGATACAAATGCAATCGAACATTTCGGGGGTGTTCTGCGCGACAGGATGGAGAACATAATAGACCAGGTCTTCCTGATAACTCACGAAGAACGACTCTCCGATTACATAACCGGTTCTGTTTACAGACTCGAAAGGGACAAGGAATCGGACGGTGTAACAAAAGTGGCAGGTGGCTGATATGAACCTCGAAACCTACGACCTCTTTTCCAGGCAGATTCCGTTCCTCGGGATGGAGAGGCAGGAGATGCTTTTGCAAAAGAAGGCGGTCGTGGTCGGAGCCGGGGGACTCGGTTCCTTTGCGAGCGAAATGCTGGTCAGGGCAGGCCTCGGTTTCGTGAGAATCGTGGACCGCGACCTTGTGGAAGAAACGAACCTCCACCGGACATTGTTCGAACGAAAGGATATCGGAAAGCCCAAGGCGCTCATTATCAAACAGAAGCTGGAAGACATAAACCCTGAATGCAGGGTTCAGGATATGAGTGAAAACCTTACGAATTACAACGCTGAAAAACTCCTTGCGGGTTTCGATGTGGTTGTCGATTGTTCTGACAACATGGAAGTCCGCTACGTCATAAACAAATTCTGCATGAAAAACGGAATCCCGTGGGTTTACGGCAGCGCTCTGAGAGACGAGGGATTTTCCTCTACATTCCTTCCGCCCGGGAAGCCGTGTTTCGCGTGTTTATATCCGAGGAAACCGGGCTCGCTTCCTCTGTGCAGCGTGGAGGGTGTGATTTCTCCGGTAATAGGAATTATCGCCTCCTGGGAAGTGATGGAGGTCATAAAACTCCTCACGGGGCTGGGCGAACCGAATCACGGAAAACTCTTCAGGGTGAAACTGAAGAAACCGAAGTTCGAATTCCTGAACATAAAACCGAGGAGGTCGTGCGAAGTATGCGGGACGTGATAATCATAAAGTACGGGGAACTCTGGCTGAAGTCGGAAAGTGTGCGGAGGAGATTCATAACAAAGCTTTCCCGGAACATAAAAAGCATGCTGAAGAGAAACGGGATGGAGTTCACACTCTCGCCTTCGAGAGACATGATGGTCCTTGCTGCCGGACCGGAAGCCATCCGCGTCCTCGAGCACGTATTCGGAATCTCCTGGTTCGCGAAGGCAAAAGAAACAGAAGCGAAGGAGAAAGCGATAGAGAAAGCTTCGCTTCTTCTCGCGGAAAAAATCAAACCCGGTGAAACCTTTGCGGTGCGCGCGAGCAGGAGCGACAAATCCCTTCCGTTCACGAGCCGGGAACTTGAAAGAAAAATAGGAGCGAAAATCGAAAGGAAGGTCGACCTCTCGAATCCTGATTTCACTATTTTCATAGAGGTGAAAAAGGAAAAAGCGTACGTTTACTCGGAGAAGATCAAAGGCCCGGGGGGCATGCCGTACGGAGTGAGCGGAAAAGTTCTTTCGCTCATTTCTGGAGGAATAGACTCCCCGGTTGCGGGCTGGCTTATGATGAAGAGGGGATGCTCGCTCGATTTCATTCACTTCTCAACGGGCAAAGATGGTGAAAACAAAGTCAAGAAACTGGTGGAAATCCTTGGCGAATATTCACCGGCAGAAATGAATCTCCACATAGTCCCCTTCAGGGAGATACTGGAAGGCGTCATGAGGCATGCTGAACGGAGAATGACGTGTGTTCTCTGCAAACGTTTAATGTACCGAATCTCGGAGAGGTTCGCAGAAAAGAGAGGAGCAAAAGCCCTGGTCACGGGGGAGAATCTCGCCCAGGTCGCCTCGCAGACACTGGATAACCTCTACACAAACTCGAAATCCGTTTCAATTCCGATCCTCCGGCCACTCATAGGAATGGATAAAGAAGAGATAATGTCCCTCGCGAAAAGGATAGGAACTTATGATGTTTCGATTGAGCATTCGAAACCATGCAGTTTCGTCCCGAAAAAACCGTCTACTGCTTCAAAGCCAGAGCACGCGGAAGAGGAGGAAAAGAAGGTGGTAAATCTCGAAGAGACCCTTCGGGAAGCGATGAGGAAACGAAGGAAGGTGGTGATTTGAAATACAGGAGAGCGTTATTCGCAGGGAGGTTCCAGCCCTTCCATAACGGGCATCTTGCGGTTATAAAGGACATACTCAAAGAAAGCGAGAGAATAACGATAGTGGTATGCGGGCCGAGAAAACCGGATGAAAAGAACCCGTTTTCTTTCGGAGAGAGGGAAGAGATGATAAGGTTAACGCTCGATTCCGAGGGGATAAGAAATTACGAAATACGCAGAATTTTCGATGTGAACGACGACGGGAAATGGAATGAGGAGATAAGAAAACTCGGGAATTTTGACATCGCCTACTCCCGGAACCCCTGGACGATCCGGTGTCTGAAAAAAGCAGGAATCCCGGTTAAAAGGCACAAATTTTACGAGAGGTGGAAAAACTGCGGGAAGGTGATAAGGGAGAGGATTATTGAAGGAAAAAACTGGAAGGACCTCGTGCCGGAAAAGGTTTACGAGTATGTGAAAAAGATAGGCGGCGAGGAAAGGATAAGGGATTTGACAAACAGTGAGCTTTAATAATAAAAAGATTTCTCTTTGAAATGTTAAACATGGGATACATTCCCTATTTCCTCGATACGAGAGGCTCATTAATACGTGACGTTAAACATATCTTTTCTGACCGTGTTCACATGATAACAATCGAGTGCACTTGCGGTGAGATTTACAAAAAGGTGATTTTTAAAAACAATGATGGAGAAATGAAATGTCCGTGTTGCGAGAACATTATCAGATACAAATGCAGGACGCCCCCGGAAATTCCAAAACTGCCACCCTAATCTTCAAGAACGTTCCCGTCTTTATCAATTTCGCCTTCACGAATCCTCGTGGAAGATACCGGCTTTTTGTCATCTGCGAGGACCATCCCGATTTCGACTATATCCAGCGGTTTCAGTCCGTAGTCTTCTCTCAGAATGTTTATTCCCCTCGCCCCGGGCAGCGTTTCTCTGCTCACTATTATCGCCTCTATCCCTGTTTTCGGGTCGAGAACCTCATCCGCGAAGAATTTATCGAGTTTCACGATTTTGTACCGGCTCTTCTGAACTTTCTTCGAGGTGAGGAATTCCACGAGGTTTCTTTCCCTGTCGCTGAAACTGCTCACAT
>CAZTCK010000027.1:0-9285 GCA_964612625.1 uncultured archaeon
TTTTGATGGTTCCTCTGATGGTGATATTTTTGAATTATCATATGCATGAAGCAGTTGGCACTTCAACAGCAGTTATGATATTCACAAGTTTAGGAGGAGCAATAGCTTATGCACTGTATGGATTAAACGCTTCGGGATTGCCGTTCTATTCCATTGGTTATGTTAATCTTTTACAATGGATTTTATTGGCGTGTACGAGCATTCCTATGGCGCAGTTAGGCGTTCATTTGGCACACAAAATTAATCCGAAATCATTAAAATGGATTTTTATTGTGGTTATGGTTTATATGGGATTGAAAATGATTGGATTATTTTCTTGGCTCGGTTTGCCTATATGAAAAAATATCCCCCCTTGTTCATTTTTATAGACATAGTTTTAGCTTAATGTGGATTATTGTTTTGCCGTTAGTAAAACCATTTTTGCTTCCCGTTCCCAGCACAGGAATGTATTTTGTCATATGCCGGACTAATATTTGGTTCAATTTAACAAGGATTAACTGACTACTGAATCTTGCAGACTTCTCCGTCCAAATATTGTTTTTGCATTTGAAAAGGATAAATTTAAGAAAGAACTAAGTATTATTAGGATAAGATGGTAAAAAAGAAGACACAAGACAAATTGCTTTATGAAATGTTATCTTCCCCAAAGAACAGAATTTCTATTTTTAGGGAGATACCTGCAAACAAGCAGGGATTTATTCTTTTGGGTTTGTCAAAACGATTGCAAAAGGAAATTATAGGTAAATTAAGTGACGAGGAATTAGTAGAACTTCTTAATTATTTGGATCCAGATGAAGCAACTGATTTATTGCGAAACACAGAAGCTAAAAGAAGAAAAAAAGTTTTGAAAAAATTGGGCAAAGAAATCAGGGAAAAAGTTGAATTTTTGCTCAAATTCGATCCGAGAACTGCTGCTGGTCTAATGAGTTTGGATTATGTTGAAGTAAATAAAAATATCACATTCGAACAGGTTTCCAAAGTAATCCAAAAACATGAAAAAAGAACAGGAAAATTTCCAACCATACTTGTTGTTCAAGATGGTTTTTTGATAGGAGAACTTCCAGCTCACACCCTCGCCATAGCCGAAAGGAAAGAAAAGATTAGCAAATATGTTAAAAGAATCCCTTCCATCAGGTATGACAAAAACGAACGCGAGATTGTCGCTGTGTTCAAAAAACATCCGCACAACAAAATTGTGGTTTTGGACAAAAATGATAGCATTTTGGGCATTATCTATTCTGATGATATACTTAAGTTAATAGAAAAGCAGTCGGCGAATAATCTTCGTCAATTTGCTGGTGTTAGCGAAGAAGAAGATGTTTTGGATTCTGCACTGGTAAAAGTAAAAAACAGATATAAGTGGTTGATTATTAACCTTGCCACAGCATTTCTTGCTGCCTCTGTTGTAGGTCTTTTTCAAGGAACGATATCCAAGTTTGTTTTGTTGGCTGTTTATATGCCGATAGTGGCAGGCATGGGCGGAAATGCAGGCACTCAAACCTTAGCGGTTGTTGTCAGGGGTTTGGCATTGAAGGAAATTGAATTAAAGAGGGCTAAACGAGTGATAATCAATGAAGTTCTTGCGGGAGGAATAAATGGAATTATAAACGGCATTTTGGTTGCCGCCGTGGCTGTTTTGTGGAACCAAAGTCCAATGCTTGGATTAGTTATTGGATTGGCAATGATCATTAATCTCATAATTGCGGGTTTTTTTGGAGCGATTATCCCGTTAATCATGAAGCGATTGGGGAAAGACCCAGCTTCGTCAGCAACCATTTTTATAACAACCGCAACAGATGTCTTTGGATTTTTTTCATTTTTAGGACTGGCAACCATTATGTTATAAAAAAGTAGAGGAGTTTCCTGAGCTATTCTCCGTTTCGGAGAATTTTATAAAACGCTCGGGGGCAAATTCTTCGGAAACATTCGCTTTCCTCGACCCTCATCCCGACATCTTTGCGGCGATTCTCATCCTCTGCAGAGCCGTCAGATTTGTCAGAATTGCGAGGATAACGATTATGTAGGTGAGGTAAAGCGTATTGAAATGCGCAAGGAGAATCCCGATGAAAAGGATTATGAGCCGTTCCGCGCGTTCGAGCAGTCCTCCCTTCAGCTCGCTTTCAAGGAGTTCCTTTTCTTTTGCTGCCGATTTCGCGTATGTTGTCATGAAGGAGCCAAGAAGGTAGAGGAAGAGCCACGCGTAAATCGGGAAGTAATAGCCCGGAAGATTGGCGAAAAGAAGACCGAAAATTATAATCGCTTCCACATACCGGTCCATTACCGTATCCAGATACGCTCCGAGCTTCGAAACCTTTCCCATCACCCTCGCCACAGAGCCGTCAACCAGGTCGAAAAACGCTGAAACCAGAAAGAAGAGCGCTGCGAGGAGAAACTGCCTTTCCACGAGGAAATAGAGCGCTATGAACGTGGGTATTATTGTCAGCAAGGTCCACTGGTTGGGAGACAAACCGGCCTTCGAAAAGACCATTCCCACCCTTATGGACAACTTCGAAAACCTTTCACGCCTTTTGTAAAACGTCATCTTCCCGCCGGTTTCGCTTTATCTTTCCCTTTCACCTTTAATGAACTCTTCGACCACGAACCTTTTTCACAAAGGTTCGATCGAAAATGGAGCCAACGTCATTCGCTCCACTCATTCCTGGCTTCCTTCACCTCTCCCTTTCACCTTTAATGAACTC
Source organism: uncultured archaeon (assembly GCA_964612625.1). Taxonomy (GTDB): domain Archaea; phylum Aenigmatarchaeota; class Aenigmatarchaeia; order QMZP01; family QMZT01; genus CAZTCK01. The sequence continues at coordinate 2,700 of CAZTCK010000027.1, forward strand.
TTCGACCATGTGTTTCGCCACCGAATCGGGAAACTGCTGGGGAGGGTGTTTCATAAAGTATGCCGATGGCGAAATCAGCGGCCCTCCGACTCCCCTGTCCTTCGCAAGTTTCGCGCATCTTATAGCATCTATGACTATTCCCGCAGAATTCGGAGAATCCTCCACCGAGAGACGGAGCTCGAGCTCGATGGGCACATCACCGAACTTTCTCCCTTCAATCCTTATGAAACACACCTTGTTATCTTTCTGCCACGGAACGTAGTCGCTCGGTCCTATGTGGATGTTCTCGTCCTTCAAGCGAACGGGAAGCTGGGACTGGACAGATTCGGTTTTCGAAATCTTTTTCGATTTCAATCTCGAGCGCTCAAGCATGTTCAGGAAGTCTGTGTTGCCGCCCGTGTTGAGCTGGTATGTCCGGTCGATTTTCACGCCGCGGTCGGAAAATAATTTCGTGAGAACACGATGGGTGATGGTCGCCCCCACCTGCGATTTTATGTCATCCCCTATGATAGGGATTCTGGCCTTCTCGAATTTCCTGGCCCATTCCGAGTCCGAAGCGATGAAAACAGGCATGCAGTTTATGAGCGCACAGCCAGCTTTCAGCGCGCATTCCGCATAATATCTCGCGGCCTCCTCACTCCCGACAGGAACGTAGTTCACGAGGACATCCGCTTTCGTCTCCTTCAGGACCTTAGCCACATCCACCGGTTTTTCGTCTGAAACAGCGAACGTCCTGTCTTCCGGATAATCTTTCATGTGATTCGCAACCCCGTCCAGCGTGGGACCGCGCATGACCTCCACGCCGAGTTTGGGAACATCTTTACAAAACACTTTCGTGCAATTTGGCCTTGCGAATATCGCCTCTGACAGGTCTTTTCCAACTTTTCGCTTGTCCACATCAAACGCGGCAACCGGCCTGATGTCTGAAATGCGATATCCGCCGAGAACGTTATGCATGAGTCCGGGGACAAGTTCGTCATTTGAATCAACATCCTTGTAGTAAAAAAGACCCTGAATGAGCGATGATGCGCAATTACCCACACCAACAATCGCGAGCTTCACTTCTTTCGGCAGAGTCACCACCTCTAATATTTTATATCTGTAAAATATTTGTGGCGAGCTGATTTAAATATTTTATGAATGTAAAATAAAATGAGAATATGCCGATGGAAAAGCTCATAAGAAACAACACTTTCGACTGCCTGTGGCCCTACATACTCAGGATACTGAAAGACGGACCTTCGCACGCCTATGTTCTGCGAAAGGAAATTGAAAAGAGGTTTGGTTTTAAGCCAGGGAATGTGACAGCGTACCTCGTTCTTTACTCGCTCACAAAAAAGGGATATGTAGGGAAGAAAAAGGTCGGGAGAAAACAGGTATACAGGATAACGGAAAAAGGTGAAGCCCTCCTCAAAAAAGCCATAAAGTTTTATTATGATAGGGCGAGGGCCCTCGAGTGACGTTTCGCTATGTAAACGGCCGACACTGCGAGCAGGATTCCAAAAAGCACAAGACCCGCTGTGTGGAGCATGTACGGAAACCCGGAAACCGTTTCGGCTGCCTTGCCAACTGCGAGTTCTCCTCCCTCCCTTATGGCCCCTGCGCCCAGAGCCTGCATCGCAGAAGAAGACGTGAACGAAAGCCTCACGAGGTCAAAGCAGGTGACGGCAAGTCCCAGGACCGAAACCCCAAGGAGAATCCATACCCTCATGTCCTCCGGATGAAGGATGCTCTTTCCCTTCTTCGTTAATTCGTAATACTTCCACTTGTATCCCTCATCTTTCTGCTCTATCAAACCCGCTCTGACGAGATTGTCCAGATGTTCCTTCACGGTCGAAACAGACATCCCGAATTCTTTCGAGAGCTCTGTGAGTGTTTTCCTTCTCCTGTCGAGAGATTTCAGTATGTTCACTCTCGTATCGGAAGCCAGCACCCTGAAAACATCCCTGTCCAGTGTTATCTTTTCCTCGCTCACGATATCACTCATTCCCGTTTATAATTGCCCCCTCCCTTTTAATGCCTTTCCGTTTGTTTCGGTTTCTTCCGAAATACAGACTCGCTAATTTATTTCTTGCCCGCTTTCATATGCATCGGAAGCACGTAGTGATATACCGCTGCCCCCAAAACCATCGCTATGTAGATGATTATCCAGATTATGATGAATATCAGAACGAGGACAAGAAAGACCATGGTGACCGCGAGCAGGTGCGGAAGCAGGAGAAAGAAGATTATGGCAGCAAGCACAAGGGCTATCACCGCTATGAGCGCGGCACCGCTCAGCTTCAGAAAGTACTTCTTTCTTTTGAGCCACATATTTAATCTATGACTTCAGTATTAAAAAACCAAACTGGTCCGTTATCTCCCTCAGGGGTTTTGCGTGTTTCCCGAGGAAGTCAGCGTATGCTTTCCTGCCCCGAATGTGAACCCCGTGGCTTTCGAGAGCTTCGAGAATTTCTTCAACGTCGTAAACCTTCTGCTCGAGGAAAATTCCCTGCTTCCTGAGGAAATGGTAAAGGGTTTTCAGTTCAGGGTGCATGTAAAGAATCACCGCCTTTCTGTTTTTTATCCCCAGCAGTTCCGTGAGCGAGCCCTTTTCCATTTCGAAGCGCAGGCGTTTCGCGATTCTTTCGAGAACCCCGAAATCCACAGTGTACTCGGTGTGGCCCGCGACCCTTATCCTTCGTGGAGGACTTGAAGAATGCTCGCATATGAATATTTTTCCGTTTTCAGCAAGCAGGGATTTCGCCTTTTCCAGGAACTTCACCGCTCCGTAGTTGAAAATCCTTATCCTTCTCTCGCTCAACCCGTAAAATTTCGCAAGGGCGACGGCATCGTAATACTCATCGCTTTCGTGTGCCGCCCCAAACCGCATGCCTACGATGGTTGGCAGATCAGCGAGAACCTCGTTGGATATTATGAAATCGAACTTCCCTCGTATTTTCGTTGTCAGGAAATCTCCTGTGATGAAAGAGAATTTATCACCCGTGAATTTCGATTTTAAATGGTTCATGAAGGCGTAAGAGACGTCAACAAACGTGTAGCGAATATCCGCGAACGATGAGCAGATGTTTTCCGCTACGTCTCCGAGCCCTGGGCCAACCTCAAGTATGCGCGCGCCATCGCGGATGCCGAGCTTTTCAGCAAGAATCCTTCCGTATGGAAGCCCGGATTTCGTAAAGGGATTTCGCGACCTCAGCAGGTGGGAAATCGTGAGCTCGTTGTCTATGCCCTCCCGCGCGTCCGTTATGCGCTTGTAATAATTTTCGGTCCTGTTGATGAAAATCCTCGTCATAGGTTTATTTATTGTCCAGAGGGAATAAATTCATATGTTCGGAGAAATAAGGACGAACGCGAAAAGCGTGACGAAAGACCGCGCAGAGGTCGAAAGGTATTCGAAAGACTTCAGGGTTTCGGTGGCCATCGATTTCTCGAAAAAGCCCGAACCCGTTAAAAGCGGAATGAAAATTCTTGACGGCCTGCTGAAGAATGTGAAATTCAGTGTCAGTGTTTCGAAGGAAGGTGTGGAAGACCCGAAGCTCATCGAACACATTGGTTTCGCCATGGGTGAGGCGCTGAGAAGGATACATGAAAAGAGGAAGACGAAACCCCTCGCCTCTTCGATACATTCAGACCGGAGAATGATGTGCATGTTCGCGATAAATTTGCGGAATCAGGGAGGAGAAGCGAATCTCCAGATCATCGGAAAGCCGGAGTTCGATACCGAACTGCTTTTCGCGTTTTTTGACGGCTTCGCGCAGGGCCTTTCCTCAGAAATAAACGCGGTTGTGAACCTTTCCGGCGGGAGAAACCATCTCGATTTCATCTCCAAGGCCTTTGCCTCCTCGCTGGAGAGGATTTTCGAGCAGGGTTAGCCCGACCAGTTTTCCAGAATCTCCCCTATCTGATCAATATACCTCGCGTATTCAGCGAGGTCTCCTGAACGAAGAGCATCTTTCGCTCTTCCGTAAACCTCTGCTATTTGTTTCAGGATATCTTCGGGCACTTTCTGCTCGGTGAGCGGTGTGACTTTCGCTTCCCCTCTGAATATCTCTTCAACCGCCTCTTCCAGGGTTTCCCTCATAACGAGTCTGTCTCCATACGCCAGTATAACCCTTTTGAGCTCGGGGAGCGTTCCTTTTTCCGTGGCTTCCAGAAAGAGGGGTTCTATGTAAATTATGGAATTCTCTATCGGGATGACGAGCGTGTTGCCCCGGATGACAGAAGAGCCCGCCTGCGACCATAACGTGATCCTTTGCGAGATTTCGGTGTCCTGGTCTATCCTCGCCTCAATCTGCATGGGTCCGTAGGTCAGAACCTGCTTTGAGAACTTGAAAACGACAAGTTTCCCGTAGTTCGGGAGGTCGCACCTCGCAGCCACCCATGCTATGAGATTTTCCTTCCCCTTCGGGATAAACGGAATCATGAGTATGAACTCCTCTTTCTCGTTGCCGGGAAGTTTGGCCATGATGTAATACGGTTTCATTTCCTGCCTCCCGCCCCTGTAAATCTCATTCGGGATAACCCATGTATCCTCCTTGTTGTAAAACACCCTTGGATTTTTCATGTGGTATATTGAATAAAGCTCGGCCTGTATCCTGAACAGGTCTTCCGGGTATCTGATATGTTTCTTCAGGTCGGGGTCCATCTCTTCGAAATCAAGGAAGAGTTTGGGGAAAATCTTTTCATACGTCCTTATGAGCGGGTCTTTCCTGTCCACGACATAAAAGCGGACGTCCCCGTTGTACGCGTCTATCACAACCTTGACCGAATTTCTTACGTAATTGAGCGATATATCCTCGCCGGAAAGGTAAATGGGCTCGGAATAGGGATATGTGCTGGCGAAGGTGTAACCGTCCATTATCCAATACAAACGTCCGTTTGAGATTACGACATACGGGTCGGAATCGTAGAGAAGGAAGTCCGCTATTTTCCTTACACGCTCCCTTATGTCCCTGTAAAGCAGGATTCTGCTTTCCGGTTTGATCGAACCGGACACGAGAAGTTCGACGGACCCGAACTTCACCGCGTACACCAGTCTCCTGAACGAGTCCGATATCTCCACCCCTCCCCTGCCCTCATAAGTGGAATAAACGTTCTTCTCCCCGCTCGGATAGTCGAATTCTTCCGTTGTCGTTTTGACGACCGCGTAATTTTCAAATCCCTCCCCGTAATATATTTCCGGCCTTGTAACTTCGAAGTAATCCGAAACCGGAGGTACATCCTTTATGTAGAATTCGGGAAGCCCTTCCTTCGTCACTTTGTCTACAGGGTTCATAACAACCCCGTATCCGTGCGTGTAAACCAGATGGGTGTTGACCCATGTCTGCGCATCCTCGGGGAGCGAGCGAACATCGATACCTCTCGCGGATATCATGACCTGTTTGTAATGGTCGTTGATTTCATAACGGTCGATGTCAATATCCCAGAAGTGGTAGTACGTCCGGAACAGCTGAAGCTGGTTGTAAGTCTGCATGAGAGGTCGCCAGTCCCAGAGGCGGATGTTATCGATTGTTCCCCTGTTTTTCTCTATGTCATCCATAGTGAGGTTGTACGAAATCTCAAATACCTTCTCCTCTACATTGTTGAGGTCGTAGGCGTTCAGTGTGTTCTGTATATTCCTCTCTATGTACGGCTTTTCCAGGTTGAATTCGTTGGGCGTGACCACGAACGCCTGGACGATGCCCGAAACCGCGAAACCGAGAATTATGAGACCTATGAAAAGGGCGAGAATATATGCACGGATATTGGGGATTTTGATAGCGGGCGAGAGCATGAACCCTATTCCGGCGAGTGCCGAAACAGGAACGAGGATTGTGAGGAGCGGGAGAACGACTGTGAGGTCCGTGTAACCTGCCCCGAAAACCGCACCGCCCGGCGAAAGCAAAACGAAGTAACGGGAAAGGTATATACCGCAGGACAGAACGAGGAAGAGCAGGCCTGCCAGGAAGCTCACGTGTTTTTTCGCCCCTTCTCCAAGGAAGTCGAGTTTTATTCCGTAAACCTTTGTATCCTCGAATTCGTCCTCTTCATCCAACCTCGCCAGCGAACCCGAATAGAAAAAGTAGGCCAGAAGGGTGATGGAAAGTGAGAAAATGACGGAAATCAGGAGGAAACCGAGGAGGAAAAGGAAGAACGGAAGGGAAAAAATGTAAAATCCCATATCCAGCCCGAACACAGGATCGTTTATCCCGAAAGATGTCGCGTTAAGATATTTCAGAACGACTTCCCATCGTGCGAATCCCATAGCCATTAAAAACGAGACGAAAAGGATTGCAAACACAAGGAAAGAATCGATTGATTTGTATGATTTTCCCTTCCTTCCGGGGGAGAGTCTTTTCGCGATTCTGAGGTTAATCAGGGCAAATCCCGCGAATGCTGCGCCAAACAAACAACCCAGACCCGCATTTGTGAGCAAAATCTTGAGGAAAACATTTTCATACCCCAGACTCGAAAACCAGAAGTAATCCCCGAAAATGCTAAACAGGACAGAGACCAGCACGAATACAGTCAGCACAGAGAATACAAGAATATTTCCTATCTTCATGAAAACCCCTTATTAGTTATTCGGCTGGGTATTAATAAGTTG
>CAZTCK010000028.1:0-9252 GCA_964612625.1 uncultured archaeon
CATATAAAGGAAAAATAGATTTTTGCAGATGTTTTGAACCTCCACTTTTCTTCGCCTCCGGGTGTGACCGCATAAACATACCCGTCCGCGGCCCCGAAGTAGATTATATTTTCGAAAACGAGCGGGCTGTTTATTACACTTCCGCCTTCTCCTACCCTCCAGTGCCTGTCAAACTTCTTCGTCTTGCGAACCTCGAATTCTTCCAGTTCCAGATCGAAATCCGCAAATCCCGAATCAAAACCTCCAAAATCAAAGCTCGTGGATACCATGATATAAAATATTTCCCAGGAAAATTTTAATAAAACAAAACCGCGGTTAATAATCATGGTCGAATTCGTCTGTTCCAGGTGCGGGAAGACGTACGGGAAAACAGAAAGGATTTACAAATGTGAATGCGGAGGGGTCCTCGAACTTAAAGGGAAAAATGTGAGCTTCCCTTTGAGAAAGATCGAAAGAAGAAAGCCGAGCATCTGGAGATATCGCGAAGCCATACCGATAGAATCGGACAGGCACATCGTTACTCTCGGTGAAGGGTTCACGCCTGTCGTTCCCGTGAAAATCGGAGAAGCGAACGTACTCGCGAAACTGGATTTCCTGTTCCCGACCGGCTCTTTCAAGGACAGGGGGTCGTCGGTCATGGTGAGCTATTTGAGGGAAACAGGGATTCGCAGGATAGTGGAGGATTCTTCGGGGAACGCGGGCGCCTCGGTATCGGCATATTCGGCGAAAGCAGGGATTTCATGCGAAATCTTCTGCCCGGCTTACGCCTCTGAGGGGAAACTCGTCCAAATCCGGCTTTACGGGGCGAAGCTTACGAAGGTTGAAGGGACGAGGGAGGACACAGAAAAAGCGGTTCGAAAAAGAGCGGAAACCGTCTACTACGCCTCGCACAACTGGAACCCCTATTTTCTCGAAGGGACGAAAACCCTCGCCTTCGAAATAGCCGAGCAGTTGGGGTGGGAAACACCGGACAACGTGATATGTCCGTGCGGGAACGGGGGGATTTATCTGGGTTTGCATATCGGATTCAAAGAGCTGATGGAAGAGGGCGTGACAGATTCAATTCCGAGGTTGTTCGGAGTGCAGTCGCATGCCTGCCCGCCTTTGTATCTGGCCTACAAAGAGGGAAAGGATAAGCCGGAGCCCTTCACCCAGACCAAGAAAACCATAGCGGAGGGTGTTTGCCTGGCGAAGCCAAGCAGGGGAGAGATGATAATGAATGTCATGAAAGAAACGGATGGAGGGTTCGAGGTGGTAAACGAAAGGGAAACGAGAGAAGGTATCGGGACGCTCGCCAAGCAGGGGATATTTGTTGAACCAACTTCAGCTGTAGTTGTGAAGGCCCTGGAAAAATTAACAGAAAAAGGGGTTATCGGAAGGGATGAGAAAACAGTGGTTGTGCTTTCCGGAAGCGGGCTGAAGGCAACAGAAATCATTTTGAAGGCTGTTTGACCTCTTTCCTGAGTATGTCCAGAAGCATCTCCCCCTTTCTCCTGAGACTCTCAAATGTATCCGCTCCTGCATGAGGCGTGCACACCACATTTGGCAGGCGGACGAGTTTGTCCTTTCCGGGCGGCTCCTTCTCGAAAACATCAAGTCCTGCTCCTGCTATCCTTCCGGATTTCAGCGCCCTGTGAAGGGCTTCTGAATCCACGAGACCTCCTCTTGCAGTATTTACGAGGATAGCGGACTTTTTCATCTTTCCTATTTCCCTCTCTCCTATCATGTGTTTTGTGTCCTCGTTCAGATGGGCGTGCAGCGAGATTATGTCCGATTTCCTGAGCAGCGCATCGAGATTTACCCTTTTCACCCTGATTTTCCCCCTGGCGAGATTGTTGGGGTCGCATGCAAGCACATTCATCCCGAAACACTTTGCCACCCTGCACACGTCCCTGCCTATCGGACCGAGCCCCACGACACCGAGGGTTTTTCCGCGAAGTTCGTGACCGAAGTCCTTTTTGCCCCTCTTCCACCCCCCTTTTTTCATCCGTCTGTCATGGGCGGGAATTTTCCTCATTACTGCTATCATGAGCCCGAAGGTTAGTTCTGTCACGCTGCTCGTGCTCCCGGGAATGTTGTAAAACTTTATGCCCATCTCTCCCAGCGCATCCGTGTCCACGTGTTCGTACCCGTGAGAAAATGTTATCATAACTTTCAGCTGTTTCGCTCTTTCAAGAAGTCTTCTGCTAGCCCTCACTCTGGGTGTCACGATCACGATGTCCGCATCCCCGATTTCCGTATACATTTCCTTTCTGCCTGGTTCAGCCAGGTGAACAACATGAGCGATTGTTTTTGCTTCTTCAATCACGAAATCGGGGTATTTTCCGGCGAACAGAATCTTCATGGGAAAAAATTGTTTCGCGATTTTAAATTTATTTTCCGGGTGCTTCCCGGGTGTCAGATTTCCTTTATCTTTATACACTGCACCGGACATGCATCAGCGGCTTCCTTGTTGCAGCCTATTTCCTTGACTTCGGTTTTTATCGGGTCGCTCTTTCCATCATCCGCCATCTTCCAGTTGTCCGGGCACACCGCCGCGCATGCTCCGCATCCGATGCACGCTTCTCTGTCATGTATTATTTTGAAAGGCATTTTATCACCTCACATCTTTTCCTTCCTCAAAAGGGTTTCCCAACCCTCATCTACATGTTTCTGTATTTTCTCAATCAAATGTTTGTTCTCCGGTTTAAATAAATGTTTGAACCTGCCCTGTGTTTTCAGGAACTCTTCGATGGGAACGCGCTTCTCCGGTTTGTAGTTTATCCTGTACTTTCCGTTCTCCACCTCATATAACGGCCAGAACCTCGTTTCGACAGCGAGTTTCGCGACTTCTATCGACATGTCTGTTCTCGCCTTCCACAGGGTCGGGCAGGGTGAAAATACGACGAGGACAGCAGGTCCTTTGATCTCGAAGGCCTTTTTCGCTTTATTGTAAAGGTCTATGAGGTTACTCACGGAGGCCTGCGCGACATATGGAATGTTATGGGCAACCGCAATCTCCGTCAGGTTTTTGTGAAATTCCTCCTTCCCGGGATGAACCTTCCCGGCAGGCGCTGTGGTCGTGTGCGCCCCAAACGGAGTGGCGCCAGACCTCTGGTTCCCGGTATTCATATAACCCTCGTTATCATAACACACGTAAACGAAGTCATGCCCGCGTTCGAGCGCGCCAGAGAGCGATTGCAATCCTATATCATACGTCCCGCCATCTCCGCCGAAGGCGAGGAATTTTACGTTTTCTTTAATCTTCCCCCTTTTCTTCCATGAGTGATAAGCAGTTTCCACGCCTGCGATTGTGGCGGCCGCGTTTTCGAAGGCGCTGTGAATCCACGGGATGTTCCAGGAAGAGAACGGATATATGGTTGATGTGACTTCCAGACAACCTGTGGCGTTCGAAACCACGACCGGGTCATCTGTTGCAGCGAGTATGGTTCTCACAATAACAGGCACTGGACAACCTGCGCATGAACGGTGACCCGGAACGAACCTTCTCGGTTTTTTGGCGAACTCCTTTAACATCATTCTCTCAGCCCCACATATCTCTTCTCCTTCGTTACATCCCCTTTCAAAAGCTCATCAAACACCCTCTCTATCTGGTGCTCATATATCTCCCTCCCCCCGAGACCGAATATGTAGCTCTGAAGTTTCGGTTTCGCATCACTCTCGTAGAGCGAATTTTTGACCTCGGAAAACACCGGGGCATTCGCACCGAAAGACATTGAACGGTCGAGGACTCCTACCGCTTTCGCATGTTTTAAAACATTCGCCACTTCTTCGTACGGGAAAGGTCTGAACAGACGTATTTTCAAAACTCCTACTTTCTTTCCTTTCGCCCTCATTCTGTCCACCACAACTTTCGCGGTCCCCGCGGTGGAATTCAGAACGACCAGCACGACATCTGCATCTTTCGTTTCATACGCCTCAAAATATCCGTATTCCCTCCCTGTTATTTTGGCGAGTTCCTTCCCGGCCTCTAAAAAGGCGGCTTTCGCTTTTTTCATCGCTTCCTCCTGTTGTCTCTTCGTTTCGAAGTAGTAATCCGTAAGCTGAAGAGGTCCGAATGTCACGGGGTCTTTAAGGTTCAAAAGGTATTTTTCAGGTTTGTATTCTCCTGCGAATTTCCTCACCGTTTCATCCGGGAATATTTCGACATTTTCCACACCATGCGACGTTATGAATCCGTCCTGACAGACCATGGCGGGGAGGAGGACATCTTTACGCTCGGCCAGTTTCAGGGCGAGCAGATTGTGCTCGTAAACCTCCTGGGCATTCTCAGAGTATATCTGAATCCAGGACAAATCCCTCGCTCCCATGGAATCGGAATGATCACAGTGAATGTTTATCGGTGCGGACAACGCGCGGTTGACCACGTTCATGATGATGGGTAAACGGAGACCGGAAGCCACGCCGAGTATTTCCCACATGAGGGCGAGGCCTGCGGAGGACGTAGCTGTCATCACCCTCGCCCCGGCCGCGCATGCTCCCACACACGCGGACATCGCCGAATGTTCACTTTCGACTCTGATCATTTCCGTGTCAACCTTCCCGTCCGCAACGAACTGCGCGAACCTTTCAACTATGGGCGTTTGGGGTGTGATGGGATAGGCAGCGACAACATCGGGGTTTATCTGCCTCATCGCTTCAGCGGCGGAATACGCTCCGGTGAGAGGAAGGATTTTACTCATTGAACTCGGCCTCCTTACGCATGGTTATCGCTTTCACGGGGCACACTCTCGCGCATATCCCGCATCCTTTGCAATAATCGAGGTCTATACCCTTAACTTTCTCCCCATCCGATTTTATAGCGTTTTCGGGGCAGTAAACGTAACACAGGAAACAATTAATACACTTCGAATCGTCCTTCACGGGTCTGAGTGCGCGCCATGTTCCGGTTTTGTTCAGGTGCGAGGAACCGGGATTCGTTATCATCCCCCCTATCGGGATCTCTTTCCATCCGGCCTTCTTCTTCACGTGTTTTTCCTGAGGGAACTTCTCCGTCATATTCCCCTGACCTCCTGGTACGCACGCCTCACGCATTCGAGGTTCGCGTTCGTTTTCTCCTTCCCTATCTTTTTGAGGAACATGTTCTCTATCCTCTTCCCGAGCTTTTTGATGTCGATTATCCCGGTGACCCTCACGAACGCCCCCAAAATCGGAGTGTTCGGTTTGTTCACCCCCAGCAGTTCCAGTGAGATTTTCGTGGCGTCCACTGTGTATATCTTCCCTTCGAATTTCGTTTCTTTCCGGACATCTTCAGGTGTCTCGGGCGTGTTCACGAGAAGCATTCCTTCCTTCGAAAGGCCGCTTGTCACGTTGACTATTTCGAGAAGCGTGGGGTCTATAACCATCACGATATCGGGATTCGTAACGGGCTGATACGTTCGTATGGGTTTGTCTGAAATTCTTGCGAAAGTCACGATAGGGGCGCCTGACCTTTCCGGGCCGTATTCCGGGAACGCCTGGATGTGCTTTCCTTCTTCTATTGCGGCCTCCACTATCAGCTGGGAAGCGGTCTTCGCCCCCTGGCCGCCGCGACCGTGAATTCGGATCTCGAATATGCCCTTCATGAAAACACCAGAATCTCTTTTCATAAGTTTCTTATAAACCATTTATATAACTTCGTTCGACAATCGTGAAACTTCCGCTTATTTCACGATATCTTTCACTTTCCTGAACTCCTCCGTCCCTGCCCTTTCCATAAGCTGGAAGATGAGGGATTCGGAGGTTGTGAGAAAAACACCTGACTGCGACATCCTCCGGAGGGCAAAATCTTTATCCGTTTGTCTCCTCGAAGATACAGCGTCGGACGCCACGTGAATTTCATACCCCTTCTTCAGTCCTTCGAGAGCGGTTTTCAAAACGCAGATGTGCGCCTCAATTCCGCAGAGAACGATCTGTTTTCTTCCGAGTTTCGCGAGTTCTTCCGCAAAATTCGCCTCCCCGAAACACGAGAAATGGAGTTTTTCAACTGGTTCGAAATCACCGAGTTCGTTTGAAAGCTCCCGGATTGTCCTCCCCAGCTTTTCCGGATTCTGTTCGGTTACGATGACGGGGATGTCAAAAATGCGAAAGGCCCTGATAAGCTTTTTTGCGTTCTCCGCCATCTCTCCGAATCCGTGAATCACACTACGAAACCTCTCCTGAACATCTATTACTATCAAACATGTGTTTTCCCTTTCGAGTATCCCGGGGTTCGCGGAATTCATAATTTCACAATCCTCACCTTATCCTTCGGTTTTGCCCCGTAAACCTTCGAGAAATTCCCCTGGTTGAGCGCGATTTCGACCCTCCCGTAATCGTCAGGGAGAAGAACGGGTTCGTTCCTTCCGACTTCACCGAACGTTTTCAGGAATTTCGTCTTTATTTTCTTTCCCGCGATTTCTATCAGGACGTCATCACCGTGTTTTATGCCGGATTTTTCGAACTCTTCACGCCTTACATTAACGAACACGTTTCCGAAACGGTTCACATGGATGATTTCTCCGGAGACTTCGCCTTTTGAAACCTTTGCTTCGCGGTATGGCGGGGGAACGAGTTCTTCTTTTCGTATCTCCGGCCCAAATTCGTTTATCCGGACCCCCCTCGAAAGCCATGCGGCTGCGGGCGTGAAGACATCGCGGCCGTGGAACACAGGTGAAACCGGATTCCTCATGTATTTTTCATTCGTTATCTCCACGGCGTTTTCGATGCCTCCGAGGATTTCGCACGCCGGGATGAGGACGCCGTTATCCGGTCCTATCAGATAATCACCGCGCCCCGTTTTTATCACTATCGCTTTACGCGAAGTCCCCACGCCCGGGTCGACCACGCATACGTGATATCCCACGGGAAGATGTGCTATGCTTTCGAGTGTCCACGCCGCCTCGCGAACATCGAAGGGCGGGATGTCGTGGCGGAGGTCAAGGATAACGAGGTCAGGGTTTATCTCAAGTGCGACAGCCTTCATCATCGCGAGTTCTTCAAACCATCCGATATCCGTTGTAAAAGTTATGAATTTTCGCTTCATAGGAATCCCGCATCCTTCAGAATTTTTTCATGATCAAAGGCGAGTTTTGTCCGCTTTAGATCGTTTTTGTCAAAGGTTTTCACCCCTTCTGTTTCATCTGTTTCCTCGCGAAGTTCCCCTCCTGTCGGCCTGCAGAGGAATACGACCGAAACCACGTGTCCGCGCGGGTCACGGTTAGGGTCAGAGTAAACCCCCAGCAGGCGCTCGACTTTCACTTTCAAACCGGTCTCCTCGAATGCCTCGCGAATGCACGCGTGTTCGAGGGTTTCTCCGTACTCCACAAATCCGCCCGGAAGTGCGTAATATCCTGCGAAGGGATCGAACTTCCTTTTTACGAGCACTATCCTGTTTCCCTCTGTCACGATCAAAGCGTCCACCGTGAGCTTTGGCTGTTTCATAGCGAACCGCTCACCTTTCGAAGATGCTCCACTATTTCTTTCGTTGTTTTTATAACGTATTCTATTTCCCTCTCAGTTGTGAACTTCGAGAGTGTCAGGCGTATAGAACCCATTATGCATTCGCTGTCCACACCTATCGCCTGCAGGACGTGGGATTCTTTCTCCTCCCTGCTCGAGCAGGCGGAACCCGTGGAGACGCATATCCCCTTCGCATCGAGATATGTCAGCAGTGATTCACCTTCAACCCCCTTAAACGAAACGTTCACGTTGTTGCACAGTCTTTTCCTCCCTTTAGGCCCGTTCAGCTTCGCGCCCGGAATCGAGAGCAATCCCGAAATCAGTTTGTCCCTCAGATACGTCATCCTTTTGATTTCATCCTTTCCCGTGAGTTCGCTCGCTTTTGCGAACCCCACAATTCCCGGGATGTTCTCCGTTCCCGCCCGCATGCGAAATTCGTGCGGCCCCCCTGTGAGCAGTGGTTTTATCTTCACACCTTTCCTCACGTATAAAGCTCCCACTCCCTTCGGGCCGTGAATCTTGTGGGAGGAGAGCGAAAGCAAATCCATTCGCATCTTCTTCACGTCTATCGGGACTTTTGTAAACGACTGAACCGCGTCGGTGTGGAAAAGCGTTCGTTTCCGCCGGCATATCTTTCCTATCTTCCCGATATCCTGAATTGTGCCTATCTCATTGTTCGCGTGCATTATGGAAACGAGAATTGTGTCCTTTCTTATGGCCTTTTCGAGCGTTTTCAAATTCACGAATCCCTCGCGGTCGACATCGAGGTACGTAACTTCGAACCCTTCCTCAACAAGGGACTTGCATGTGTTGAGGACTGCGGGGTGCTCGATTTTCGTGGTTATGATGTGTTTCCCTAAATGGCGGTTGGCATAAGCAACACCGCGTATCGCCAGGTTATCGGATTCTGTCCCGCCTGAAGTGAAGATTATCTCGGAGGGGTCTGCGTTTATCTTTTTCGCGATGGCCTCTCTCGCTTCATCCAACGCTTTTTTCGCTTCTCTCCCGTAGCGGTGGAGGGAGGAGGCGTTGCCGTATTTCTCCGAGAAATACGGAATCATCGCTTTCAGAACCTTCGGGTCGACTTTCGTTGTCCCCCCGTTATCGAGATAAACACGCATAATTTCGCCTTTCTCTTCTTTAAGGAAATTATTCAATTTATTGGTTAAAAAGGTTTAAATATAACACTGTTATATTTCTCCGTTCAGAGAAGAACGAAACTCCTTTTTCCTTCAAAAAACTCCTCTGCCGCCGTCCCCCTGTACACCCTCTTCATGAATTCCCGGTCTCCGAGAACCTCTTCGAACGCGTCAATCACGAATTCCGGAAGTTCATCCCTCATTCTTTTCACCGCCTCGCCCGGGTTCACCGGTTTTTTGTAGGGTTTTCCCGCAGCCTCGGAGTCGAACTTGTCTCCTGCCCTGAGGGGAAGTATGTATCCGTAGAACGAACTTTTCTCCGGTTCGTGGTGATATCTTATGATTTCCGCAAGAACAGGGTCGGGAATCCGGTTCCTCACAATCTCTGCCCCTATCTCTGCATGCTCCATGATTTTTTCCTTCTCTTCCGGCGTGATTTCCGGTTTTTCAAGGAGTTCAGGCGGGATTTTGTTTTTCCCTATGTCATGGAGGAGACCTGCCCTGAAAATCGTGAAAAGTTCATCTTCCTTCATCGTTCCCCTGTACTTTCCTTTATTCAGCATCTCCCCTGTTTTCAGCCCGAGAAACCCGACCCTCGCGCAGTGCCCGGCCACGCGAGAATCGCGAAACACGAATATGTGGCTCTGCCCTGAAGGATCGGGCACGCAGACGAGATTCCTCTCATTCCCTTGGC
>CAZTCK010000029.1:0-9120 GCA_964612625.1 uncultured archaeon
CATACCAGGCATGGAAGACAGGCGACCCAGGAGTGATATTCATAGACGAGATAAATCGTCACAATCCAACGCCTCACATAGGACAAATAGAGGCAACCAACCCCTGCGGCGAACAACCTTTGCTCTCGTACGAATCATGCAACCTGGGGAGCGTTAACCTTTCGAAGATGGTTAAGGAAACAAACGGAAGGAAAGAAATAGACTGGGAAAGGTTAAGGGAAGTGGTCAGACTTTCGACACACTTCCTCGATAACGTAATAGATGCCAATTCCTATCCGATCAAGCAGATAGAATTTATGACCCATGCGAACCGGAAGATCGGACTCGGGGTGATGGGCTTCGCGGATATGCTCATAAAACTCGGGATACGTTACGATTCGGAGGAAGCCCTGAAACTCGGGGAGAAGGTTATGAAATTCGTGACAGAGACCGCGAGGGAGAAATCAGCGGAACTCGGGAAGGAAAGAGGAAACTTCCCGAACTTCAAGGGAAGCGTGTGGGACAAGAAAGGATACAAACACATGAGAAACGCGACGGTCACGACCATCGCTCCCACAGGGACGATAAGCATAATCGCGAACTGTTCGAGCGGGATAGAACCGTTGTTTGCTGTCGCTTTCGTGAGGAAAAACGTTCTGAGCGGGGAGGAAGAACTGGTCGAGGTCAACAGGCTGTTCGAAGAATACGCAAAGAAGCACGGATTCTATTCCGAGGAGCTTATGCGGGAGGTTTCAAAGACCGGTTCGCTCGAGGGAATTGAAGGGATCCCGGAAGAAGCAAAAAATCTCTTCAAAACCGCGCATGACATAGATTACGAATGGCACATCAGAATGCAGGCATCCTTCCAGAAGCATACGGACAACGCGGTGAGCAAGACCATAAACCTGCGAAATGACGCAAGCATAAAGGATGTGGAGAGGGCGTATGAACTCGCTTACAAACTGAAGTGCAAGGGGATAACGATATACAGGGACATGAGCAAGGTCGTACAGGTCATACACATAGGCGAGGAGAAGAAAAAGAGGATAAAGTACGTGGAAGCAAAAGAGAAAAAGGAAATGGAGGAATCAGAGGAAACCTGCCCCGTGTGCAAATCAAAATTATACTTCGCAGAGGGTTGTTATACCTGCCTGAACTGCGGGTATTCAAGGTGCGGTTGATATGGGGATAGTCTGTGTGTTCACGGGCAACGGAAAGGGGAAGACATCCGCTGCCTTCGGAATGGCCATGCGGTTTCTGGGGCACGGGAAACACGTGGTGGTGGTTCAGTTCCTCAAGGGAAGGAAGACAGGCGAAATTCTCCTGAGGAAAAATCTGCCGGGTCTTGAAATCGTGCAGTTCGGGACGGAGGACTTTGTTGACCTCAAAAACCCGTCAAAAGAAGACATCGAACGCGCGAAGGAAGCCCTCTTCTACGCGAAACGCCTGCTGGTGAGGGCGTACAGGCCCGATTTGTTAATCCTGGACGAAATCAACGTCGCCCTTTCTGCAGGGATGGTCGGCGAAAAGGAGGTTCTGGAACTGATTGAGAAAAACCCGGAGAAGACAACGCTCGTCCTCACGGGGAGAAATGCCCCGCAAACTATAATAGAGAAGGCGGACCTCGTAACCGAGATGCGCGATGTCAAACACCCTTTCTCCAAAGGGAAGCGTGCGGAGGAAGGGATGGAATACTGAGGGATGAAAATGGTGCTTTCGGACAAAACCATCAAGGAATTGCTGGATTCCGGGAGGCTTGTAATCACGCCCCTGGAATCCGGGCAAATACAGCCGGCATCCGTGGATTTGAGGATTGCGGACGAAATGATGATTTTGAAAGGGGATGAAATAGAATTCGGCGGCATAAAACCTCAATACGAAAAAATCATGCAGGATGAACTCATCATCCCTCCGAAAACCCAGGTCCTCGTGCGAACTGTTGAAAGGGTAGAGCTTCCGAATGACGTGGGAGGGATCACGAAACTCCGCAGTTCGGCCTCGAGAGTCGGGCTGGTTTTCAACAACGCGGGCTGGGTCGACCCCGGCTTCAAGGGAACGCTCACTCTCAGCGTGTTCAACTCGAACGATTGTCCGCTGAAGATAAACCCGGGAACGAGGGTTTTCCAGCTGATACTTTTCAAACTCGACAGGGACAGCGGGGGTTACTCCGGAAGGTATCTGAACCAGCACGAAATCACAGGAAGCAAATCGCACATTGGATGAATATGAAACAAAAAACGGAACAGGTTCTCAGGGAAAGGGAAGAGCAGAGTTCAATGGTCATAACTTTTCAGAAAATCAGGCAGAAGAACCTGGTTTCCATCGCGCTTAAACTATCTGTCCTTACAGGACTCGGGATTTTCGGCCGCTTCGCCTTTCAGTGGATGCCGAGTGTCGAACCAATTGTCCCTCTCGCGATAGCCATAGGATTTTTCCTCGGATACAAATATGCCCTGCCCTCCGGGATGGGGGCCTTTTACCTCTCGAATTACTTCGTGTGGGGATGGCAGGGACCCTGGACGATATTCCAGGTTGCGGGGACAGGACTTGCCGCCCTCACAGGAGACGCGTTCGGAAGAATTTCGAAATCAAAATATTCATTTTTCACCTCCGTGATTGCAGGAACGATAGCATACGAAATTGTCGTGAACCTCACGTGGATTTTGTTATTCGGATTCTTCTCCCTTGAACTCGCTTTTCTCCCGGCTCTGCCCTTCACTTTAATTCACATCGGCAGCAGCATGGGTTTTGCCCTCGTGATATACGGATTTAAAGATAAGCTCTCACAATTAAACAAGGAGGATATCCTGTATGAACTCAAGGTACTTGTTAGCGGGCGTGGTGGTGCTGGCGCTCGTGGTGCTCGGAAGTTTTGGCCTTTCTCAGATAACAGGTTTTGCTGTTTCAGGTGGAAAAAACCCGGAGGTTCAGATTAACATAGACGATGGGAAAACCACCTTTACGTACACCATCACCATCTCCCCCAGGGATTCTGCGTTTGACGCGCTCAAGCGGGTAGCGGTTGTGGATTACAAAATTTACGCAACAGGCATTCTCATAACCGCAATAAACGGGGTGAAGCAGGATGACGAACACTACTGGCTCTACTTCGTGAACGGGGAACTGCCGGAGACAGGATGCGACTACTACCATCCGAATGACGGGGACGTTATAACCTTCCGGTATCTCAGCGCAGAAGAGGCGGCAGATTACTTCTGAACTGTTTAACGGTTTAAATGTAATTACTATCTAGTGAAGTATAGAAAAGTATTTAAATATGTGTGCCAATTAAAGAGTATGTCCAGAAGGAGAAAGAGAGACACCGGAAGTGAAATCAGAGAAGAAAAGGAGAAAGTTCCTCAATACCAGGACAAAAATCTCACCGGTGGTGAAACCAGAAGGATTCTGCTCTATTCTGTTGTGATTGCCGTGGCGTTTTTTGCCGTGGGATTTTTCATCAACCCCGTGTTAACGGGTTATTCGATTGTCAAACCCGAAACAGAGGACCAGTTCATTTTCATCTCTCCGCCCGGTTGTTCAAACTGCGACCAGATGGAGCCTGTTGCCCGCGGGGTGGCCGAGACGCTCGGCATCCCTTTCATGAAAACCGGATTCGGTCAGGAGATACAGAATCCCGGTTTTGTCCTTATATACGACGGGGTTCTCACCATTTCCGGTATTTCTGATGAATACTCCTTCAAAAACCAGGTATGTGTTCTCACGAAAAATGAAGAGATATGCAACGAAGCGAAAAACCTCAAACCGCCCGAACAGGAGCAGCCCCCTGCGCCGGAGGTTCCAAAAAGCGACAGACCAGAAGCACACGCATTCGTGATGTCGTACTGCCCCTACGGCCTGCAGTTCCTGAAGGCATACGTGCAGGTCATGGAACTGCTTGGTGGCAAGGCAGACCTTGAAGTGAACTTCGTTCACTACATAATGCACGGAGAAAAAGAAATGAAGGAGAACACGAGGATGTACTGCATACAGAAAGAGCAAAAAGACAAGTTCACGGATTATTTGAGATGTTTCGTGGGAAGCAACGGGGATTACGAAAAATGCATAACAGAAGCGAACATCGATAAGAATGCGCTCGAGACGTGCATACAGAACGCGGATAAGGAGTTTGAGATAACCAAAATGTTCCAGGAGAGCGGAGAAAGATTCCCCCCGTATCCTGTTGATGCCGGCATCGCGCAGGAATACGGCGTACGCGGTTCGCCCACATTCGTTATAAACGGCCAGGAGGTGGGGGTTACCAGATCTGCAGAGGCGATAAAGCAGGCGATATGCAACGCCTTTAACAGCCCGCCGGAGGAGTGCAGTCAGACCCTCAGCTCGACTCCGGAATCTCCCGGTTTCGGTCCGGTAGGCGAGGGCGGCGGCGCATCGAGTGGCGGCTGCGGAGGATAAAACAGAATAAACCATCCCCTGAAGAATTTCTTCCTTTTCTCTTTGCGTGCGGACACGTGTCATTCGTCATAATAGAGAGTTTCATTGACAAAGAGTTCGAAGTCGGCCTCGTGCCCGCATTTAGGACACACCTTTGGCGGTTTTTCACTCTCGAATACAAAATTACATCTCTTGCATTTCCATCTGTCCATCTTCCCCCTCCGCCCGGCACGATTTATGTATGACAGCGAAACTTATAAATGGGTCCGGACTTCAGATTTTGTTGAGTTCTTCTGTTTCCCTGTACGCATCCACGGCAAACAGCACGCTCAACGCAACCCATATGAAAGAAAGCCACAGAAAAAACAGTTCGGAACTCCTGAGGATTATCACCTGCGGAATCATCATCAGTATAAGGAAGTTCATGAATGTGACCGCCATAAGACCCGCGCCCAGAACCATCCTGTGCCTGATGTATACGTACCCTGAGCCCCATACAACGAAGTTCAGAAATGCCGCCAGATACGGTGATTTTCCGTAACTCATGATATTATATTAGCGGAATGTAATATAATCTTATGGATGCCGCTCATCTCGTTTCGGATTTTTTGTCATGGGCGCAGAACACAGCCGAGTCATGGGGATACTTCGGAATATTCCTCGTTAACTTTCTCGGTTCGGCCACGGTTATATTCCCTGTTCCGGCATTCGTGATAGTGTTCGCTTTCGGAGCGGTCCTGAATCCCGTTTTTGTGGGAATATCTGCTGCCTTCGGGTGTGCGATTGGAGAACTTACAGGCTACGCGCTAGGTCTCGGGGGGAAAAAAATTGCAGAAAAAAAATACGGGTACTGGCTTAAAAAGGCGAACAGGTGGATGGAAACGCACAGGGCATTTCTGGTAATATTCCTCTTTGCCGCCACGCCCCTTCCCGATGATGTTCTCGGGGTGATATGCGGGGCGATAAAATACGACATCAGGAAATTCTTCCTTGCGTCCCTTGCGGGAAAGCTCGTGATGAATCTCGGCCTTGCATTTGGAGGTTATTTCGGGGCGCAGTGGGTCCTAACGGTTTTCGGCGGGATTTAACGTGCTTTTCTCCTTCCACAACTTCACAAGGTCAACAAAATCCTCAAATCTTATCACGACAAACGGATTCGTGCGCGAGAAGTTGAAAACGAGAAAGTTCAGGTCTCCCCTTTCGAGCTCGAGTATTTCCTTCTCCGGGAAGGATACGTATTTTTTCGCTTTGGTTGTCTTCGCCTTGCCGAAAAATTTGCCCTCTATTATTATGTCCGCATTCGGGATATCCGGAGACGGCTGCCGCCCGGAGAGCGCAACCCTCCGGGAGTTTATGCCGTGTCTGGAAAGTTTCTCGACCACGTGATATTCGAACCTTCTCCCCCTCGCATAAGTTTTGACCATAGAGAATATTTGGGAGAGAAAGTTAATAAGGATTCGCCTGAAAATTTGTTATTTCCCCTCAAACCAGCGGGCTGATCTCCCGCAGTTTCTCCACAACCTCCCTCACGGATTCGACCGTGTATCTCATTTCGTCCATGGTGTTGAATTTTGAGGGAGTGAGTCTGAGCGAGCCGTGCGCGTCTTCGTGCTTCCTCCCGATTGCGAGTATCACGTGTGAGGGTTTCAGAGAAGAAGAATAACAGGCAGAGCCCGTGGTAGCCACTATGCCTTTCATGTCGAGGTGCATCAGCAGTGATTCACCTTCAACCCCCCTGAATGAAACGTTCACGTTGTTGCACAGCCTCCGCTCGCCTTTCGGTCCGTTCAGGCGGGTTCGGGGCGTGTCCAGAAGTTCTCTGATAAGATAGTCACGCATTTTTTTCATTTTTCCGTTGTCTTCCTCCTTTGCGATTTCGACCGCTTTTGCGAACCCCGCAATTCCCGGCACATTCGGAACACCGGACGGGCGTGTCTCATTTCCCTCCCCGTCCTCGAACAATCTTTGTATGCGAACGCCTTCCCTTATGTATAACGCTCCCACTCCCTTCGGGCCGTGAATCTTGTCAGCGGTTATAGAGAGAATGTCTATCCCCATTTTCTTCACGTCTACCGGGACTTTCGTGAAAGACTGCGTGGCGTCAACGTAAAAGAGAATGCCCCTTTCCCTGCAGAGTTTCCCTATCCTTCCGATGTCCTGAATCGTTCCGATTTCCTGATTTGCGTGCTGAACGGCAACAAGAAGGGTTTTTTCGCTTATTGCTTCCTCAAGTTCTTCGAATTCAACGAATCCCTTGCTGTCAACATTCAGATACGTTGTCCTGTAGCATCCCATCCCCTCAAGGATTTTGAACACGTCGAGAATTGGTTTTCTTTCGATTTTGGTCGTTACTATGTGATTTTTCCCCCTTTCTGCGAAGCACACGCCCTTTATCGCGAGGTTATCGTTCTCGACCGCGCCCGAGGTGAAGATGATTTCCTCCGGACTGGCGTTTATTCTTTTTGCGATAATTTCTTTCGCTTTCCAGACCGCTTCCCTTATCTTCAGACCGAACGAATGCCCGTATTCGGTGGAGGAAGGAGAGCCGTAGTATTCAAGGAAATACCTTTCCATCTCCTTCAGAACCTTCGGGTCGAGTTTTGTGGTCCTCGCGTTGTCGAGGTAAACGAAAGTCATAGAAGAAAATTATAACGCTGTTATATAAATACTTTCTCCCCGAAGACCGAATATTTTATACAAAATCACAAATACTTAATATGGACATGTTCCTGAGCCTGGCCGTAATCCTCATAGGGGCTAAAATAGGCGGGCTTGTTGCCAAGAAGCTGGGGCAGCCCAGTGTCGCGGGGGAAATAATAACAGGAATTTTGCTCGGTCCGCACGTGCTTGGCATACTCCAGCCAACTGAATTCATACGGGGTCTCGGGGAGATAGGCATAATTCTCCTCATGTTTCTAATAGGGCTTCACACAGACACGGAAAAGTTCGAAAAGTTGTTCACGGAAGGTTTTACAATAGCGTTATCGGGCGTTATCCTCCCTCTTGTGGCCGGCTCCTGCACGGGTCTCCTTCTCGGTTGGGGTGTGCAGGGCTCTCTCTTTCTCGGAGGCATACTGATGGCGACATCGGTGAGCATAACCACCCGCTCCCTCTCCGAACTCGGAAAACTCAAAACACGTGCGGGCATAACAATCCTCGACGCAGCGGTGGCGGATGATATAATAGGCGTGATAGCGTTCACATTTCTCCTCGCCATGATGGGAGGCGGAGAATTCAATTTCATTCAGATGATTGTGATAATCCTTGAGATAGCAGTCTTCTTTTTCGTGGTCCTGAAACTGAGCAAGAGGATTATAATACCCTTCCTGAAATTCGGCGAACATCTCGACTTCAGGGTCAAGGAGGGTCTTTTTTCCCTGATACTCGCCCTCATCCTCTTCTTCTCCTTCGTCGCCAAGAGCACGGGCCTGAGTGTGATACTCGGCTCTTTCCTTCTGGGACTCGTAATACCGCACAGGGAAGTCAGGAAGGTGCAGCATGAGATATACGCCATAAGTTACGGCTTTGCCATCCCAATATTCTTTGCTTACATAGGGGTTCTCCTTGACCCCTGGGTGATAGCACTTTCACTCATTCCCGTGTCCGCAATACTTCTCGTGGCGATTGCCAGCAAGGTTATAGGATGTTCTCTCGCTTCCGTGCCGTTTGGTTTTAACAGGGGTGAAACACTCCTTATAGGATTCGGCATGGTTCCCAGAATGGAGGTAGCGATTGTCATGGCAGAACTGGGCAAGAATGCCGGCATCATATCACCCTCGGGCTTTTCCATGATAGTAACCATTCTGGTTCTTACCGTTCTCGTCACGCCTGTTTTCCTGAAACTGATAGTCTCGAAATGGGGGAAAATTATAAAGTAGCCCGGCTCGGGAATTGAAATATTAAATAACAAGACCAAATATTAAAAGATGGTTTCAAAGACTGCTCTGTTCTTGGTGTCCCTGTGGCTCATGATTTTGCTCTTCCGCCCGGCGGCGGGGATTGACACGTGCGCGGATACGCAGGAGCTGAGAAAGGACATACTGGAAGATTTCGGGGTGGAGGTGCGGGATGACTGCGTTCTGGATTCCGAACAGCTGGAGGTTATATACAGGATTCTCGAAGCCGTGCCGGAAGACCTTTACGGGGTAACAGCCGTGACCACGCACACAGAGGAGAAGGACAATAACGTGATTTGCGTCAAGGACGTGGACGTTGGCGCTTCAAAGGCGGACGCGATACCGGACGGAGTGGCCCAGTACGCTGATGTTTTCTCCCTCAACTTCATCCGTTCTCTCTCCTCCAATATAAGGGAGAGATTCATAAAAACCAGCGACGCGCTCAGTTTGCGCGAGAGAAGTCTCATACAGGATGCAGGGGAGAGCAAAAAGAACTATATAAGAAGTGACTATTCAGATGGTTTTTTCCTTCAGAAACCGCATAAATTTTTCCCCCTGACATCCGAGGCGTATTTCCAGGATTCCAACCTCACGCTCGCTCTGGCTCTCAGAAGGTTCAGGGAAGGGTATAAGAGCCCTCTCGATCAGTTCCTCTTCCTCGCCAGTGCATATTCCCCCGGCCCCGGGCTCGCTGTATTTTACAGGGTTTCCGAGGACGGCGTGATTGAAACCTTTCCCGCTGAAATCTCCAGGGACGGGAACGGGCGCATAATCTCCCTGAAAACGGGAGAAACGGAGTACGGATTCATACTGGACGAAAACGGAAGCGTGAAAGAGGTCACAGAACATCCGC
>CAZTCK010000030.1:0-9055 GCA_964612625.1 uncultured archaeon
TCCCCTGAAATTATTTCGCCAATAAATTTAAATCCTTTTTGTGTTTCTATATAGTTTCTTGGTGTTTTCCACACTCATCCCCCCACCAAATCCCTCACGAATTTCTCCGGATCGAACATCTCTATGTCATCATACCCCTGACCTGTTCCTATATACAAAATAGGCTTTTTCACGGCGAAGCACGCCGAGAGCATACCTCCACCCTTTTCGTTTACATCCACCTTCGTGAATATCATACCGTCGATCCCGACCGATTCGTCGAACGTTCTCGCCTGCTCGACCAGGTCGTTCCCGGACAGAGAATCCATCACGAGGATTTTAAGGTCGGGTTTGTTCACCCTCACAACCTTTTTCAGTTCGTCCATTAAGTTTCGGTTGGCGTGCGAACGTCCCGCGGTGTCCGCCAGAACGAAATCAACTCCCTTTGCCTTCGCATGTTCTATCGCATCGTAGATGACAGCGGCGGAATCCGACCCGTATTTGTGCTTTATGACCTTCAAACCAAGTTTATTTCCGTGAACCTCCAGCTGTTCTATCGAAGCGGCACGGAACGTGTCCCCGGCAGCCAGAATAACCCTGTATCCCCTGTCTTTCAGATATTTCCCGAATTTCGCAACGCTTGTCGTTTTCCCTGACCCGTTGAACCCGAGGAAAACAATACATACAGGTTTCTTGTCTTTCGCGAGCTTTTCGATTTCGATTTTTCCACAATCGAATATCTCAATGAGGATACGCTCGAATGTTTTTCTTATCTCCTTGTCTATCTCCCCCCTCTTCAACTGTTTGCCCACGAGGTATTCCTTCATCTTTTCTTTCAGGAACTCGAGCGTCTCGAGTGAGACGTTCGCTTCCAGCAAACCGAGCTCCATTTCGCTGAACAATGAATCAATATCCTTCTCCGAAATCCTCCTCTCGAGGATTTTCCCCGCGAGTTTCTCCTTCAAACCCGGCTTCCTCTCTTTCACTCCCTCTTTCTCAACTCCCTTTTCCGGCTTCCTTTCCTTTTCCGGTTTCACAACTTCAGGTTCCGCTTTCTTCTCGAACTCCGGAAGCTTTGTAACCTCGGGCCTTTCCGCCTCCTCAATGGCTTTTTCTTCTTTCTTCTTAATCTTCTCGCTCAACTTTTCAACCGATTCCGAGAGCTTTTTCTTGAGAAAGCCGAACATAATAACCTCTTGTCTCCTATTTTTTTAATCTTTTCCACTCATCCCTCTTCGCTACGGGTTTTACCCCGGAGAGATACGCCGCTTTCGTTATGGCATGCGTTCCGACAGGAGAAGTGACAAAAATGAAGATCACAAGGAAAAACGCCTTCACGAAGGAGAGGGAATAAAAGCTTTCTGCCATAACCCCAAGCAAAACCATGCAGATGCCTCCAACATTAACAACAGTTTGCGCGTGCGAACGCGTGTAAACGTCAGGGAAGCGGACGAGACCTATCGCTCCTATTATAGAAAAAATCCCCCCGATTATCATGAAAGCCAACCCTATCATCTTTCCACCCTTTCGTGCATTTTCCTCCCCATGAGATATTTCGAGACCGCAAGCGTGCTCAAAAACGATATCATTGCGTAGACTATCGCTATATCCATAAACATGTCGTTTTTGTAATACATTCCCACCAGAACTATCACACCGATAACGAGCGAGTTTATCGTATCGCCTGCCAGAACCCTGTCAGCGATAGTGGGACCTTTAACGAATCTCACGAAGATTATGAACATCCCGGCCACCAGCAGGAAAATCACGTAATCTATCATGTCAATCCCATATTTTGCTCAACACCCTCTGGAACCTCGTTATGGCTTTGTGCTTGTCCTTCTTTACATTAATCCAGTGTATGAAAAGTCTTTTCGGTTCGGCTTCGAGCGTGAGTGTCCCCGGCATCATGGTTATCGAATTCGAAAGCATGGTTATCCCCCACTCGTGAGTATGGGAATGCGGGATTTCAACTATGCCGGGGTTTATCCTCCCTGTTAAAATCCGGTAGGAAACATCAAGCACATCGATAATTTCATGGTAAATGAAACAGGGTATGTAGGCGAGGAAGATGAAGAACCCCTTGATGTAACGCGTCCTTGCCTCCCGCAGGAAGAAGTAACCGAAAACCCCCGATATGGTCCCTGAAACAACCCCTCCCACCAGGAGGTCTTCTAAATTGAATCCGCTCAGCAAACCCCAGAACGCCCACAGCATAAAGAACAGCAAAACCGGACCTTTCATATTAAATTAATTGGATTTGATAAATAAGAATTCACTTTCTCCTGGACTTCGGGGATTTCGCAGTTTTCTTCCTCTCGCCCGTCCCGGAGGAAATCTTCTTCTTCACGTTTTCGAACACCTTCGGCATATCCTTCGGATCGAGTTTTTTCTTCAAATAAGCAGAAAAAACCTTTTTGAACTTTGATGGGTTCTCCGATTTCAGTTTCTCCGCGTATTTTGCGATGTGTTCGCCCGCGAATCTCTCGGGTTTGGGAAGCGCATCCCCGGAATGTGGTATCTCGAGCCCTCCGTCCAGCGCGCCTTTCAGGGCGGAATACAAACGATTGCCGGGAGTGGATGCATACAGACCGATGTCGAGTACAGCTTCCTTTATCCTGTGCCTTTTCGCCCTTTCCGCGCACAAAAGTCCGGTCAGATACGCTGCAGGCATGTTTCCGCAGTGGAATTTCCACCCGAATTTTTTCAGTTCCTTTGAATCAGCAGAAACGAGAACTTTATCGCCTTCCGGTTCGTAGCGTATAACCTGACAGATTACATTGTTCAGCGATTTCCTCACCACAAATCTCGGCTTTCTTGATTTGAGCAACCTCAATCTCAACCTGTAATCGGTTTTCCCTTCCCTTTTCCTTCTGTGCGGTATTCGCCTCTTACTTCTTCTCACTCTTCACACCCTTGCTCTTTATCAATTCCTTCTCCTTCAGGTAATACAACAGGTGTTTCTTGCTCCTGAACGCTCCTCCCTTCACCATGGAGTAAAGTTTGCGATAGTCACTTTTTTCGATTTTTCCGCTGTCTCTCAGTTCCTTCAGCATTCTCCTGAGAGGTCTCACCCTTTCTATCCAGTGTGTCTTGCTTGATTTTTTGGAATAGGCCTTGCCTTTTCTGCTTCCGTCCTTCATCCTTCTGCCCTTCTTCTTCTGCCCCCTTCGGTATTTCGATTCCTTTTTTCTCTGCCCTTTCTTTCTGACTTTAGTGATGACGCCCCTGGCTATCAGCCTCTTTATGTCACCCCTTGTTATTGCCTCCTCCACATCCTTCTCGCTCGAAACCCTGATTCTCGACAGACCGGCCTTGAGTATTTTCGCCGCGAGCCTTTTTTGGGAACGGACATTCATGGTTGAAACCTCCTGCGGGTTTCAACCCTTCCAGCAGCCGTGTGCCTCAGATTGAAACCCTTTATTTCTGTTCCAATAATCATATCACTCACCACCGAAATCTTTCACAGCGTATTTGAACTCCTTGTTGTCCTTTATCTTCTTCCTGTTTTTGAGTATCTCCCTCGCGAGAATCCAGAATATCAGGGCGAGGGATTTCTTTCCGTTGTTGTTGGCGGGGATCATGAAATCAACATCACTCCCGTCGTTGAAAGTATCGCAGAGCGCGACGACAGGGATTCGTTTTTTCTTCGCCTCCGAGATGACCTGCCTGTCTATAAGAGGGTCAACAACGAGAACAACGTCCGGCTCGTAAAATTCGCGAAACGAGGGGTTGGTCAGCGTTCCGGGCGGGAATCTTCCGGTTACCGCCTTCCCTCCCACAACCTCTGCGAATTTCCTGACGGGCAGCACACCGTTTCCCTTCCTCGAAACCGCGAGGATTTTCTCGAACTTTGAAAGGAAGCCTGCCGCTATTTTTATCCTCTCGTCCACCTTCTGTATGTTGAAGACAGCGAGCCCGTCATCCCTGATTTTGTAAATAAACTGCCTCATGTACTTCGTGCATGTCTTCATTCCTATGTGGACTCCGGACGTGAGGTAGTCTGTCCTGTCCACCAGCATCTGATTTGCAAGGTCTTCTTTGCGGGTTTTCACGGGCATTTTCTCCTCCTGATTTAGCAATATTCCTAATATTTGAGGTGTATATTAATAAATATACGCTTTTTTAAACTTTTCCCGAAGCATTTAAAAACGGGATTCATTTACTTCTATATGAACCGGGAACGAATGATAAATCTCGCCTACAACCGCTCATTCTTCCTGAAGATGAGGAACCCCGAGTACAGAAAGAGCGTTGAATCGCTCCTTTGGAAACTCCTCAGGGAGGACGTGGGGAAGGGAGATATCACAACGCTCGAGCTCGTTCCGGAAGGGAAAGTGAAAGCAGAAATCGTGGCGAATGAAAAAGGCGTGCTGGCAGGCGGGGAGGAATTCCGGTGGTTTTGCAGGGAAAACGGAATTCTGGTTAAACAATTCGTGAAGGACGGGGAGAGATTCGGGAAAAATGAAAAGCTGTTCGTAATTTCCGGCCCGGGGAGGAGGATATTTTCATTCGAAAGAACGGGCCTGAACCTCCTGCAGCGGATGAGCGGGATAGCCAGCGAGACAAAAGAGATAGTTGATAAAGTCATGAGGGCGGGCCACAGACCCGCTATAACAGGAACGAGGAAAACACCCTGGGGCTGTCTGGACAAAAAAGCGGTCACGATAGGCGGAGGATATTCGCACAGACTCGGTCTATGGGAATCCTTTATGATAAAAGACAATCATCTGGCTTCGCTTTCGAAACGCGGAATTCAGGACCCTGCAGGGTTCGCGATAGAAAAGGCATGGAATTCGCGAAAACTGAGCGTGTTTATCGAAATAGAGGTTAAAACGGTGAAACACGCACTCCGCGCAGCGGAAAAATTCAGGGAATTGAAAGATAAAGGGAAGAGGGAAAAACCATGCATAATAATGCTGGACAACATGAAACCGAAGGTCATCACGAAAGTTATCCGTCTGCTGAAAGAAAACAATTTGTACGAATACGTCCTACTCGAAGCTTCCGGAGGCGTGTCGAAAGCGAATGTCCTGGAATATGCAAAAACAGGGATTGATGCCTGCTCTCTCGGATACCTGACGCATTCGGTGAAAGCCAGGGATATCAGTCAGGAGATGAGATGAAGGGGAGGGCTGCCATCTTTCTTTCCGGCACGTCATGCCAGAGCTCAATCAGCCTGTTGTGTTTTGGTATATCGGGCCCGAGATTCCCTATTTTTATGATGGGCGAATCCCAGGCCAGGGCGAGATCCGACAGCCAGTCGTCTTCTGTCTCCCCCGACCTGTGGGAAAGGACGGGAATCATTCCGCTCTTTTTCATGAGCCGTATGACCTTGCTCACCTGAAGAAGCGTGCCGTACTGATTCGGCTTTATTATCGCCGAATTCGAGGATTTCGAAATAATCCCCTTTTTCACCCTTTCGAAATTCGTGCAGTAAAGATCGTCTCCGACCACAAGTCTGTTTCTCAACCTCCTCGCGAGTTCCGCAAATCCTTCAAAATCATCCTCGTGCAGAGGGTCTTCCAGATAGTAAATATCGTAAACCTTCGCCACCCGCTCCACAACATCTATCTGTTTCTCGCGGTCCAGTTTCTTCTTCAGGTTTTTGTAGACATACGCCTTCCCGTTCCAGAAAGATGAAGCGGCGAAATCAATCCCGAGCTTCACATCAAAATCCTCCGCCACCGCTGACAGAAAATCAA
This sequence comes from uncultured archaeon, assembly GCA_964612625.1. GTDB lineage: Archaea > Aenigmatarchaeota > Aenigmatarchaeia > QMZP01 > QMZT01 > CAZTCK01. Next base: position 5,685 of record CAZTCK010000030.1, read on the forward strand.
GCGTTTTCAGGTCATCGAGTTTCGCACACCACGCATTCTCTATGTTCCTGCCGGTCAGCCACCCGTGTTTCCTCAACTCCTCGCCTATTACATTCCATACTTCATAATTTATTCTTGCCGCTTCCATCGGGCTTTTCGCCTTGTGAGGAAGAATGAGAAATTCCTGAAAGGTTGTTTTCCCTCCGTGTTCCCCTCCGCCTATCACGTTCCCCAGAGGGAAAGGAAATCTGTAAACGCTCCTCGTCCCGCGGAACCTCCAGAGCTCGTTGTTGCTTGAGGCCTTCGCAATCGCTATTGACAAACCCAGAGCCAGACTTATTCCTATGTTCCTGTAATCATTCGACGGGTCAATCTGCTCTATTATCTGGTCTGCAGTTACCCAGTCTGTCTCGTCAAGTCCTATTATATTTTCCCTCACCTTGGGGAAGACCTTCATGAGTTTTTCCATCTGGATATCCTTCGCCTCGTGCTTTCCTTTGGACGTTCCGGACGGAACAGAAGCGGTGAAGAAACCGCTGGAGGTCTGTATTTTAACCCTGAGTGCGTGCTCTCCTTTCGAATTGAAAACAGAATATATCCTCACGTCTTTAATCATAATAAATCTTTGTCCGGAGAATAAAAATAGTTATCTTTCGATTCTCTTTATGTCTATGGGTATAACTCCTGCGTTCCATTCGAGCTTTGCGATTTCCTTGGGGTCTGTCATCCCCTTCGGCAGTTTCACGAGAACCGGGGAACCCTGCGCTATCTGAAGCGCCCTGGCAGATATGATTCTCGCCTTTTCGTACCTTGTATATTCTCTCATGTTTTCACCCTATATACCTTGTCTGCTCCTCGCCTTTTGTCCCCTTCTCTTCGGTCCCCTTGGTTATTTCCATCAAAGCGCGTTTCTGCAGAGCCTCGACTTTCTTTATGAAGTATTCCATTTCCTTAACTTTCTCTTCCAGTTTCTTCATATCGATCTTTATGCTGAGTATTTTGGTGAGAACATTCAGCACGTTTTCTGCGGCTTTCGGGTCCGTGACTATGGGGAAACCCGTTGTCTGACCCAGCAGGCAGAGTCCGTCCTTTCCCCTCTGCTTCCAGAGCCCCAACAACAAACCCACGGCTCCCACTATATAGCCGACCTTCTCGCCGGCATCAAAATCTATCTTAAACTTCCTATACTTCTTCATAATCTTCTCGTCCGTTACGGCCCCTATAACCTCCCTGCCGCTTTCAAGTTCTCCGGTCGCCAGTCCGCCGATTGTTATTATTTCCTTCACGCCGATTTTTTCAGCAAAGTCGAGGATTTTCTCGGCGACCTCGTAATGTCCCTGGGGCGAGAGAGACTGGCAGTCGCCCACAAGGAAGACGATATCCCTCTGCCCCTTCTTCTTCGCCTTCCAGTAATAGAACTCGTTCTTGAGCAGATGTATCCTGTAATTTTTGTGGAGCATCACAAAGGGAAAAAACCATTTTGAATAGAGTTCTGCGAACTTCTTGGCTCCGAGTTCCTCTACCATGTACCCGACCGCAACCCTTCCTATGTTTCCTACACCAGGCAGACCTTCCACCATTACAGCGTTCCTTAACTTCGGTTTTTTGAAAACTCTTATAACGGTCATAAAACCCCCGAGCGCAATTAAATTATTTGGAATTATTCCTTTTTATATATAAATGTTTTTTAAAGGTATAATAACAGAGATAATGAAGATGCCCCGGTAGTCTAGAAAGCCTTTCCGGGAACTGAAGCATCCACAAAAGGCTTGGAAAATCCGGTCAATTTCCGAATATCATTCGGGAAGCTGCGAGGATACCGGCCTTTCGAGCGACCTTTCGAAGGGAAGGTGCGGACACTTGAAAGGTATGAGGGGAAGGCTGTCAACTCCCCTGTGAGTAAAATGAAGAGAGCCGGTGACACGGGTTCAAAGCAAAAAGGGACTTCAGAAGCTTTCGCGTTCGCGTCCCTTCTTGCATCTTTCCTGTGTGGAAATCCCGTCCGGGGCATTCCCGATACACCGGTTAACTCTTTTTAAACTTTGACCCAAAATAAAAATATGAAATTCGGCTGCGACAGCTGTGATCACTGCGGGTTGTGCTGCAAAGTATGGGATATCGAGCTCTCCAAAGAAGACATAAGAAATCTGGTAAATCTCGGTTACGATTTAAGGGATTTTCTCGTTCTCGAACCTGTTCCCAGAATAAAGATGGTCGGAAAGGAGAAGAACTGCATATTCCTTGACGAAGAGAATATGTGCATCCTTGAGAAAAAACACGGAAAACATGCAAAACCTCATACGTGCAGACACTATCCGGACATAAAACCGGAGAAACTGAAAGAGAACGATTACTTCTTCTATGAGTACGGCGGCAGGGTATTCACGCGCGACCTGATGAACAGAATGCTTGAAAACCTGAAAAGGACGAGCAAACCCTACCTTTTTGAAATGCTCCTGGAGGAGCTCGAAACACTCAGGAAACAGAAAGAAAAATATGTGGATATATTCAACTACGATGACACAAAAAAGCCCTCCGGGTTCCGGAAATCGCTCATGAAAAGAAGGGTAAAGAAAATTATCTCGAAAAAGTTCAGAGAGGATGACAGGAAGGAATTTGAAACCATAGAGAAAAGAAAGAGGCTGAACATACAAAAGCTCATAGAAGAGATACAGAAAAGGATTCCGGGAAGTGATGCCGTGAATCCGAACCTCCCCGAAATGCTTCTTGCCTATTTCTACCTGCTCCAGGAAAGCGAGCCCAGGGACCCCAAAAGACTTGCTGAGTACTTTTTTGAATGGAACGCTAAGAGGTTCTAGGCAGCATCTTTTTAAACCTTCCGGGATATTTATGTATTAAGTGATAGCATGCCAGTGTTCGAAAGATACTGCGACAGATGCGGAGAGCCGAGCAACAGACTCAGGAACGTGAATGGCAGGATGCTCTGTCCGAAATGCAGGGGACTCAGAGTGGAGGAGGATGAAGAAACAGGGAGAAGAGCAAAGCTCAGAAAGCTCTGGGGCATAAAGTGAGTTCGAATGCGGGGGTACCCAAGAAGCCTTTTTTCAAGAAAAAGGCTTCAGCCAAAAAGGAGGCTACTCACATCCGTTCGTTACGCCTTCCAGAGAAAAAAGGCTTGGGATTGGTCAAAGGGGCTAGAGTATCTAAACCGCAGGTTTGATATGGCCAAGTTTAGGTATGGCCAAGTTCAGGAAAGCCTTTTCCGGGACATGCGGAAAGGGAACGGCTTTAAGAAGCCTAGTAGCTTAGAGCCCTTTTCGGCTCACGAAATCGGTGGGCAATGCTTTCCAGGGTTCGAAGAACCCTTTTCCGATAGCTGACGCTTATTCAAAAGCGTTCACGGAAAAGTTCGAGTATCCCTGCCCCCGCAT
>CAZTCK010000031.1:0-8972 GCA_964612625.1 uncultured archaeon
AACCTTTATTGTATTGTCCGAGGTTCGCATGGTGGTTATTCTTCCAAGCGGGTCGATTATTTCGAGCGTAACATCCGCGTCGCAAACCATGTGCCCGTTGTTATCGAGAACCGCTATTCCTATGAACGCCTGCTCGCCGGGAAGATAGACCGATTTGTGAGTGTTCACGGCGAGAACCCCCCACAGGAATTCCTCCTCCACACTGTAGATTTCATCTCCTTCCGCGAATTCCGCTGCTATTCTGTACAAGCCGGGTCTGAATTCCCTTGGTCTCCGAATCCTGAGCTCGTGCTCCCCCCTGTCGATTTTCACCATCTCCGCTTCCACAAGGACGGGTCTGCGGCCGGGTCCGTATAGAAGTATCTTTCTCGGTTCCGGTCTGGGAAATTCCTCGACCACCGTGCTGCCCTCGGAAAAAACCCTTTTGGAGACCAGCCTGAATTTCAGATCCTCGTCTGCCATGAAGTTTTTCCTCTCGGCCAGGAATTTCACCACTCTCTCCACAAAAACGCGTGCAGAGCTTTTGTTTGCCTCCTTCTCCGGACCTGTCAGGACTTTTCTGACATCCACCTCAACAAAATCCCTGCATATGTCCCATACATACCTTCCGGTTACAGGGGAGACGTTTGTTTCCGTAACGTTTGCGCTGCTTTCAGTTCTGTACTCGAGAAACGTTCTGTTGCACACAAAATCCGCTGCCGACGGTCCCACCTCGAATTTTTTGACATATTCAGTTTCGTTGTAAACGATAGTCACGGAATATGTTCCAGGAACGAAACCCACCAGTTGAAGTATGTATTTTCCTTTTTCGTCTGTCACGAAAGATACGTTCTCCTTTGGCGAAATTAGCCTGTTATCGGAATCTTTGAGTATTATCTGGAATTCGGTCTCGGGTGGTCCGTTCACCTCGAGGGTGATTACCTTTCCCGGGTAGTCCTTCACGACGGATATTTCAAAACCTGCGCCATTCCCTTTTTTTGTCGTGCCAGCGGAAACAGAAACCCCGGCGAATATCAGAAGGAAAAGCATGAAAATTGCAAACCCTGACCGACCAAAGCCGCATAATGATGTCCTGCTGTAAAATTCCGGCCGTTTTTTATTTTTCACGACCCAGATTTTCGCGACCCCGCTTTCCATCATCACCCCAATAAAATATAATTCCTGTGTTTTAAATTGTTCATGCACACGGGGAAAGGAGAAACAGGAAGTTTCTGTCCCGTGAACTGCCATTAATTTTATTCGTGTTTGAGCGGATTTGATTAAACTATTTATATATTTTCTGTCCAATATTCAGATTATTATGCCAAAGGAAAAGATTGAGGTCATGGTTGAAGGGGGGAAGGCGACAGCAGCGCCTCCGCTGGGACCTGCCCTCGGACCCCTGGGAGTTCCTATACAGAAAGTGGTGGATGAGATAAACAGGAAAACGGCTGATTTGAAGGGTATGCAGGTCCCTGTGACTGTTGTAGTTGATGCTGTCACGAAGGAGTTTGAAATAAAAGTTGGTTCGCCTCCCGTGGCTGCGCTCATAAGGAAGGAGTTGGGAATAGAGAAGGGGTCGAGCGAAGCAGGAAAGGTGAGGGTAGGGGACCTGACAGAAGAACAGGTCAGGAAAATCGCGTCCGCGAAATTCGGCTCAACCGAGGAGCGGTATATCAAACAGGTTATCGGGACCGCGCGCAGCATGGGTGTAACAATAGGTCAGGGCGAGCTCACGGAGGAAGAAAAGAAAAAAGTAGAGGAAGCCCGCAAGAAGGCGGCGGAAGCGGCGGCTGCGGCAGCACCGGCTGAGGAAGGAGAGAAGAAAGAAGAAGCCAAGCCAGAAGAAGAGAAAGGAGAATAAAATCAAAATATCCATATTTCTCTGTCATAAATTTCGATTATGTACAACCTGCCCAATTTTCTGATGTGTTGTTCCTTTAACATTTTCTCTTCCCCGTTTATTCTGCATGGCACACCTTCCAGTTCCACCCTGCAAACACCGTTCGCATCAACCGAAAATATCCTTCGATAGTCGAGACCCTTCAAAATTATTTCATTGCCCCTGTATGTTATGCTCAAACCTGAAATTTCAACAGAAGTTTCCTGTGGCAAATAATTTACATCCAGCGTTTCCCCGTTCTTCCTTGTTATGACCGAGATATAATCCATGTAAAAAACATTATCAGTAAATTTTAAAATTCTTCAAATTTTAACTTCCATTCTCTCCGCAAGACCTTTTTTCACGAGGAGTTCGGCGTTGGGTTCGGGAACTGTTGCGACATCCCCTTTCCTGAAAGGTCCGTAATTGCGGAGGTTTATTCCCACAAATTTCTGGACATCGTCCGCAAACGTCAGGAGAACGAGTTTTTCCTCTTCCTTTTCAAAACCCTCTTCTCTCTCCTTCTGAAAATCCTTTACGCAGTTCACAACCCTTTCGAAAAACTTCCGTTCTTCAGGCGTGAGATTTTCGGGGAGAACTCCCGAGTCTATGAAGCCGTGAACGAAATTCAGAATCTTCCTCTCCCTTCGCTCGAAAATAGTCCGCAGTCGTCGTTTTATCGAATCCAGAGCCCACTGGTCAGACTCGTCCCTTATAATCTTGGATTTCTTCTCGAGATATTCCCTTACCTTCTCAAAAAAATCGTCCGGCAGCTTTGTAAGACCCGGGTTGTCCCTTTCCTCCTCGAAAATCCTGCGAATGGTCTCGTCTGTGAGCATAGTATTCGTTTGATTAGCAGAAATAAAAAAATATAAGGTTATTCTCCGGTGCACTGCAAGTTGCGGATTCGTTTGCCAGCAGCAGCCGGCTTCGGCCAGCGGGCTGGCGGAATTCGTTTTTAAAACAGGTGGACAATAATTATTAAAAAGTTCGGTGGTGGCCATGCCCATAAGACAGCCCATAATTTCGGTTCTGGGGCACGTGGATTCGGGGAAGACAACCCTTCTCGACAAAATCAGGGGAAGCGCTGTCGCTCCGGGGGAGGCAGGCGGCATAACACAGCATATAGGAGCATCCGAAATTCCCGTAAGGAACATAGTGGGGTTATGCGGTGACCTCGTGGAAAAGATGGGTGTGAATATAAAAATACCGGGTCTTCTGTTCATAGACACCCCCGGTCACGAGGCATTCACAACCCTGCGGAGGCGCGGAGGAGCGATATCCGACCTCGCGGTCCTCATTGTGGACATAAACGAGGGTTTCCAGCCACAGACCCGTGAGAGCATCACATTTCTGAAGGAGTTCAAAACTCCGTTTGTGGTGGCCGCGACAAAAATAGACCGCATAGCAGGGTGGAGACCAGCAGAGAATGCCTGCTTCTTGGCGAGTTTGAACGGACAGGACGAAAGGGTGAAGAATGAGCTTGAGGAGAAGATTTACAGGATTGTCGGACAACTCGGAGAGGAGGGGTTCAGGGCAGAACGTTATGACAGGGTGGAAGACTTTGCAAAGGAGGTGTGCATAGTTCCCGTGTCAGGTATAACCGGGGAGGGAATCCCCGACCTGCTTATGATACTCACAGGTCTTGCACAAAAATATCTCGAAGACCGGCTTGAAGTTTCAGGGAATATGGGGAAAGGAACGATTCTTGAAGTTCGTGAATTCAGGGGATTGGGAACCACCATAGACGTCATACTTTATGACGGCGTGATTCACAGGGGGGACACCCTCATCATAGGCGGAAGGGAGGTGGTGGTAACGAAGGTCAAGGCACTGCTGAAGCCTGAGCCGCTGAAGGAGATGAGGGTAGAGAGGACGTTCCGTTCGGTTGAGAGCGTTTCAGCGGCTTCCGGGGTTAAGATAGCCGCCCCGAACCTCGAAAATGTCGTTGCGGGTTCACCCGTGAGGTCGGTGACAAGCGAAAAAGACCTCGAGAAGGCGAAAGAAGATGTGGAGAAAGAAGTGGAGGAGGTGGAGATAGAAACGGAGAATGAAGGGGTTATAATAAAGGCGGATACGCTCGGAAGTCTCGAGGGGCTGATAAAAGTTCTCAGGGACATGAAGATCCCCATAAGAAAAGCGAAGGTGGGGAATGTTACGAAATCAGATATCATGGAGAGTTCAGGAATGAAAAAATCCGTGGTTTTCGCGTTCCATGTGGAAATTCTCCCGGACGCTATCGAAACGGCGAAGAAGCTTGGGGTGAAAGTTTTCGCATCCAACGTGATTTACAAACTTGTGGAGGATTATCAGGAGTGGGAGCAGAAGGAGAAGATGAGAAAGGAAGGGGAGCTTCTCGAAAGCGTGACGCATCCGGGAAGGATAAAGGTTCTTCCGGGTTATGTCTTCAGGCAGTCAAAACCCGCAATATTCGGGGTGGAGGTTCTGGCAGGGGTGATAAAGCCCGGATACAGGCTGAGGAAGGGCGACAAAGTTGTGGGGGAGATAAAAGAACTGCAGTCAGAGGGCGAGAATGTGGAGGAGGCGAAATCAGGAGAAAAGATTGCTGTCTCAATGGAGGGCGTGACCGTCGGGAGGCAGATTAACGAGGGGGATACGCTGGAAACCGTAATGGGTGAAAGGGACTTCGAAATTTTAAACCGGCTTAAAGCAAAGCTCCCGGAGGACGAAAGGAAACTGCTTGAAGAATTTGAGGGCAAGAATTAATTTAAATCCCTCCTGTCAATTCATGGTTATGCAGGCGTATGAGAAACTTCTGGAACAGGCATTCGCGAGACTTCCGAAGAGTTCAGAGTCCAGCGAGAGGTTTCAGATGCCGAGGGCAAACATCCTGCCTGCAGGGGCAAGGACCATCATAACGAATTTCGTTGAGATAGCGAACACCCTCAGAAGAAAGCCGGAACATCTCCAGAAGTTCCTGCTGAAAGAGCTCGCTACTTCCGGTGAACTCCAGGGGAACAGACTGGTTGTCCAAGGGAGGTTCAGGTCGGACGTTGTGGACAAAAAAATAGAACTGTATGCGAAAGAATATGTTCTCTGCCCGGACTGCGGAAAGCCGGATACAAAATTCGTGAAGGAGGACCGCTATCTCTTTCTAAAATGCGAGGCATGCGGGTCAAGGCATGTGGTGAAGAAAATCTAGCCGACCGCCACGAAGGAGCCCGTGAGTGTTCCCATTTCCGGTATCTTTATGCAGTCACAGAGGATTTCACGGGTTGATGTGCATATCTCCGAATGCTTCATTACCTCCTCGTTTGTCATGTTCGAAGCGTCGAGGTCTGCGGGGAATGTTATGGAGAGGATGTAATCCTTTCCCTCGAATTCCGTTCTGTACATAAAGATAACCTGCCTTCCTGTTTCGGTTTCTATCATGCTCTTGGTATTTTCGTCTTCGTACGTATTCCCTCCGCCAAGAACACTGATGCCGTGTTTCATGAGTACGCGGAGCGTTGACACGCAACCTTCCGGAAGTTCCCTGCCGCCTATAAGGGCGTTCATCTGCTCAGGGCTAAGTCCGAGAAGGGAGGCGATGCTTTCTGTGATATTCGGAAAGCCCCTGAAAGTGAGGAGTGAGAATCCGAGCAGGCATATAATGAGAATTACCCCCGCGACCCTGAGCGGCTCCGAGACTATTCCGGGATGTTCAATCATCCTCACGTCTCCTGTATACGCACCCAGAACAACCCTTGCATTCTTCCCCTTCTTCTCGAGAAGAATCTCCCAGTTGGAACCCTTGAGTCTCGCCTCCTTTGCAGCGAAGCCCGGAACAAGGGATTCTGCTGTCCTCATCACTTCTCTTTCCTTCAGGGTGGGGACCTTGTGTTTCAGGAGGAGCCCCTCCAGAAGCGAAACCCTCTCCCGGAGCCTTTCTGCCGTCTCTTTCTGCATACCCTCCTCGCGTGTAATCATGTAAAAAGCAAGCGCCAGTAATGCAGAGGCTGCCAGACCTCCCAGGAACATGTCCATCTGGATTGTCTGGATTATGGTTCCGTGAAGAAAAAACATGTAACCGGAAAGTGAGATTCCGGCTATCACGCAGAGGAATCCTGTCCCAAGCATCACGGGTATGCGTACGGCAAGGGGTATGTCTTTCCTCATGCCGCGCATGGCCAGAGAGCCGAAAATCCATGAAAGAACAATGTACATGATTGTCTGGGCTGCAGCAAGAATCTGGGGAAGGATGTCCAGTATGCTGAATATGGAGGGGCCTGCCATGAATTATAATTGTTACAGATGTTATAAATTACAGATGTCAAAAAAACCTGATTCGCAAATCCTGAGTATTTTCTCTTCCTCTTCCATGTCCGCGGAAAGGATTTTCTTGATGTCTTCCAGCGCCTCCCCGTAAATCTCGCTGTCCATGGAATTCTTGTCCCTCAGTTCCCACTTGTCCTCTTCTGTCTTGGCATAGAGAAAAAAGGCCTCTCCGTCCGTTGTGATTTTGTGTTTCTTTCCCTTAAAGAGGACGTCACACCCCATGTTTAAACATTTGTTTAAACTTTTAAAAATTTTTGTTTGTTCCAACACTTTTTTATCTCCGGGTAAAATAATAATCATGTTCGAAAAAAACATTTTTTGTTATGCATGCGGCAAGAAGTATCCCGCAGGCGAGAAGATTTTTCGCTGCGTGAGGTGCGGGGGGTCTTTAGAAATAGCGTATGACTACGGGGGACTCAAACGGAAGGTGAGCGTAAAACTTCTGAGGTCGAGGAATTTCACCCATACACGCTACCTCGAGTTCTATCCTGTCAGGAAACCCGTTTCAATAGAGGAGGGGGGAACACCTCTGCTGCGGTCAAAAAATATAGAGAATATGTTCAGCCTTGACTTCAGTTTGTGGTTCAAAAACGAAAGCATGAACCCAACAGGCTCGTTCAAGGACAGGGGCTCTTCTGTCGAGATTGCGAAAGCTGTGGAGTTCGGGGCAGGAAAGGTTGTGTGCGCGTCAACCGGCAACATGGGGGCAAGCGTTTCGGCGTATTCCGGTATAGCGAATCTTGAATGCCATATTTTCACGCCGGAAGATGCGAAGCCCGTCAAGATAGAACAGATTCTGGGATACGGAGCAAAGGTCTACAGGGTAGCCGGCTCTTATTCCCAGGCTGAGTATCTAGCGGAGGAGGCATACAGAAAATACGGGGTTCACCTTCTGGGAGACTACCTCTACAGGAGGGAGGGAACGAAATCAGTCGGGTTCGAAATACTCGACCAGCTCGGGTTCAGAACAGGGAATCTTTACATTGTTTCCCCTGTCGGGAACGGAACGCTTATATCTGCTGTCTGGAAATCCGTCAAGGAATTCGAAACTATCGGTCTCATAAAGGAAAGGCCAAAACTTATAGGCATACAGGCAGAGGGATGCAACCCTGTTGTGAAGGCCTTCAAGAGGGGAACCCGGGTCAGACCGGTCAGGAATCCGAAGACCGTTGCGGTTGCAATCGAATGCGGAAATCCGCTGGACGGTGAGAGGGCGCTCGAAAGCGTGAAAGAATCCGGGGGTTTCATGGAATCTGTAAGTGACGGGGAGATTCTGAAAGCGAGAGAGATGCTTGCGAAACATGAAGGCCTGTTCACAGAACCAGCCGGCGCGGTCAGTCTGGCAGGGCTGTTAAAGGTGAGGGAGAGAATAGGAGAAAAAAGCAGAGTTGTATGCCTTGTTACAGGACACGGTCTGAAAACCCCGAAAACTGACGTACCGGGCAGGGAAATGAGGATAAGGGCAGACCCGAAGGTTTTGGGAGAGATATTCGGATAAGATTTATAAATATTCCCGCCCATTAATCATTCAAGAACAGGCCGGTCCGGACGGGCTAGCTTGTATCCGCGGCTGTGCTTGTTCTGTTATGTTTACGCATGTCATAAGGTCGGACCTAGCGTATGACACAGGCTTCGCCTGTGTCGCAGGAAGTCGCATTTACATATGTCATAAGGTCGAATCTAGCGATTGACGCAGACGGAGTCTGCGTCGCAGGAAGTCATATTTACACATGTCATAAGGTCGATAGTAATGGCACGCATGTATTCGAGGAAGAAAGGGAAGTCGGGTTCGAAAAAACCCGTACAGAAGGTAGCGAAATGGATAGATTACAAACCAAATGAGGTCGAGGACCTCGTCATCAAGTACGCGAAACAGGGTTTGCAGAGCGCGCAGATAGGCGTAATACTGCGTGACCAGTACGGGATTCCGTCAGTCAAGTTAGCAACCAAGAAGACCATAACACAGATCATGAAGGAGCATGAAATATATCCAAAACTCCCCGAAGACCTTTTTAACCTTCTGAAGCGCGTGGTTGAACTGCGAGTGCACCTCGAGAAGAACAAAAGGGACTACCAATCCTATCGCGGTCTCGAACTGACAGAATCGAAAATCCGCAGGCTCGCAAAGTATTACATCCGGAAGGGAAAGCTTCCGAAAGACTGGAAGTACGACCCGGAGAAGGCGAAGCTGATGATAAGGTAAAAACAGGGTTCGTTTTTTATCCCAAACCAGCATATTAACCGAATTAGAAGTTCGTTTAATCGTAAGAATTTGAACCAAAATAATGAAGAAAAAAGAAATTTGGTCTGTTTACTTCTCATAATCTCAAAACGTTAGAAAACCCTCTATTTGTAATTCTCCTTCACGTACTCCTCCATTCTGTTCAGGGCCTCTTCAAGGACTTCGAGCGGCGGGAGGAACACGATTCGGAAATGATCCGGATTCGGGTAACCGAAACCTGTCCCGAACACCGTCAGTATGTGCTTTTTGTGAAGGAGGTCGAGAACGAATTTTTTGTCGTCTTTCACGCCGAGTTCGATTTTCGGAAAAGCGTAGAAGGCGCCTTTTGGTTTTGTGCAGGAAAAACCCTCGATTTCGTTGAACCTCTTGTATATCAGGTTTCGCCTTTTTTCGAGCTTTTGGTTCATTTCCTTTATATGATCCTGCGGACCTTCCAGAGCAGGCTTCACGGCGTACTGGAACGGACCCGGGGCAGACAGCCTGGCCCTTGCCATCCTGAAAACCGTGTCCCTGTAATCCCCTATCGCATCTTCAGGTCCGCTGAAGATTGCCCACCCCACTCTCCACCCGGGAACCAGATAGTTTTTGGAG
>CAZTCK010000032.1:0-8863 GCA_964612625.1 uncultured archaeon
TTTTTACTTCACCACCTCAAACTCCGCCTCTCCGTGCTTTCCGAATTCTTTCGCTATTTCCTCCCCGATTGTCCTGAGTCTGTTTTCCACTTCCCTGTAGTTTTTCCCATCCCCTGTTATCACGTACTTCGGGGCTGAAAGATATCTCGCCTCGAACCCCTCCTTTTCCGCTTTCAAAAGGGCCTCCTTTATGAGTTCTATTCCGTCCGGCCTGTAAGTCAGCAACCTCAGTTCACCCCTTACCCTGTACGTTTTTTCGGCATAGTTCTTTCGCGCTATCTCGGTTATCGCCTTTACCCATTTTTCAGGAATGCCCTTGCTCTTCAGAAGTTCGGGTGACTTCAGCGCAAACTCAAAAACCTTGGTGAATGAACCGAATTCCTCTATTATGCGTTCGCCTATCTCCTTCTTCGTCTGTTCGAGGGTTTTCCCTATGCTCTTTCCGGCCATTTCAAGCAGTTTCTCCGCCCGCTTTTCGCGCTTGAATTCGTTCAGCTTCCGGACGGTGTCCTCCCTGTGCACGCGCTTAAGCGAAAGGGAAATGTGGTCCGGATACGCCTCCAATACCCTGCACACGACATACTGCTTCTCCTTTATGAATTCGCGTATATCCCGGACCCACCGGGAAGCGACCTCAGAAACATGAATCAGACCAGTGGTTTCGTATTCGATGATCTCAGCTATTGCAGAATGAGGATTAATCTTCAGTATTCTGCACACAACCAGTTCTCCCCTCTTCGGCAACCTTTTACTCATGCCTGAACCTCTGAAATTTTCTCCCCCATAATCCTCGCCTTTCCCCCTGTGGGTTCGGCGAGAGCTTCACCGCAGACCAGGCATTTCACGACACTTGCCGCCTTCTCAAATATGACCTGCTCATTCTTGCATTTCTTGCACTTCACCTTCAAGAATCTGGAGACCATAAAATCACCCTTTCTTCTCACCTTCAGATTCCCCCTCCTTTCCCTGTTCCTTTTCTTCTCCGCTGCCTCCGGACTCCTCTTTCTCCGGCTCTCCCTCCTCCTTTTCCCCGGATTCTCCTTCTGCTCCGCTCCTGTCCTCGGACTCCTCTTTCCCGGCTTTTGCCTCCTTCCCTTCCTCTGATTTGCCCTCCTCCCCGGTTGCCGGCTCCCCGCCTTTCTCTTCTTCCGGTCCCTCCTCTTTGCCGGCCTCCCCGGCGGTTTCAGCAGGCTTTTCCTTCTTGGCCTTTTTCATCCTTCTCTGAATAATCTCGAGTTTGTCCTTGGGAATATCCTCCTTTTTGGAGTAGACGAAAACCTTGACTTTTGATTCGCCCTTTCCCTTCACGGAGAATATCTTGTGTATGAGAATGAGGTCTTTTTTGACATTCAGGACCTTTTCAAGAAACGGAAGAATATCAGGCCTTGAGGGGGTGGGTTTGCCCGCGTGCTCGAACACAGCGTACACCTCTTCCCTTTTCAGCAGCGGATTCTTTTTCCTTTCCAGAATTTTCACGCTCATCATTTCACCCATAACGCATATTTTCCCGGAGCGGTTATGCCGAGAAGTTTCGCTATCTCCGACTCGTTGGGGTCGTTTATCACCACCACGCCCTTCCACGTTTTTGTGAAATCCTTCGTTCCGCATGCAGGACATTTGTCCTCCATGACGAACCTCTTGCAGTGTTTGCAGACTTTTTCCTTTTCCGCCATGTCACCACCTATTTCTTTTTCTCGCCTCCTGTCTTTTTTCCTCCCTCTTTCTCCTTCTTGAACCATTCCAGCGCTCCCAGACCAGGTTGTCTTGTGGTCAGTCCGATTTTGTACTGGCTCTCTGCCATGGAAACAGAGATAATCCTCGCAAGTACAACGGATTTCTCCTTCAGCCTCCTCTTCGTTTTCTTTCCTGTGAACATGAGGTTTTTGGGGTCATATGAGACGAAATCATCCATTAACTGCGAGACATGGACCATCCCGTCAACGGGTCCTATCCTCACGAAAACACCGAATTCCGTCACGTCTATTACTTCCCCCTTCACGAGTTCGTGCTGCTCCGGAATGTAGGTCAAAACCCTGAACTCCACGGGATAGTAAAGTGCTCCGTCACCGGGGAGAATTATCCCCTCTCCTATGTTTTCGATTGACATGACAGCGAGGATGACGCCCAGATTCTTGTCAATTGAACCTTCCAGCTTCTCTTCAAGGCTCGCCTTCACGGCCTCCTCGAGCTCCATACCGAACTTGTCGGGTGCCACGCGTATCTTGTCGCTCACATCGAAAACTTTGTACATGCCATCCCCTGACAACTTTTATTAGGATTATATTTATAAGATTTGGTTAAAAAACCTTTATATCTCTTCCAGTATACACACGTTCGGTTTTATTATGGCAACCTCGCAGAAGAGCGACCTCAGTTCCCCGGTAGAGTTCACATCACTGAGGTCAATCTGCGTCCCGTCCAGATTTATCATCCAGTCCGCGGTCTCATTCGAAACCCCGTACGAAAGCATAACATAGCCCCTGAAAGAGTCCACGAAATTCATGTACATTCTCTCCTTTTCGGCACAGTCCTGGCAGGACCCGTTATGGAAATATTCTATTATAACCTTCCCCCCTCTCAGCACGCCGACCCTTTCCTCGGGTGTGAGTGTCCGGTTCAGAACATCCGGCAGTTTAACCGGACCAGGACCCTCCGGCGTGTAACGCATCATGGCGAATCCCAGTATGCTCGCAACCATTACAAATCCTATGAACAGAGCCATGAATCTCTCGCTTCCCATGCGTATCAGCCCTTCAGTTTCTTCATTCTGAAGATGTTCTCCCTTTCCATTTCTTCGAGCCTGAAATTTATAAATGCAGCCTGCGCCTTCAGTTTCGGTATTACCACGAATTCCAGGGCGTTCACCCTCCTCTTCGTGGATTCTATCTCCTTCAGAAGCTTCCTCATGGTTGTTTCAACCTCCGCAGCGGTTATGATGTTCTCGAGCAGGTCCTCATAAGATTTAACCATGTCATCAATTCTCATGCTCGTTGACATCAGGCCGTATCCCCTCTCAACGAGCGTCTTCCTCACACTTCCGGATTTTATCACGGGGACGGTCACGCCCATTATGTTCTTCACCTCAAGCTCTATCGCCGGGCGTTCGCGCAGAGCGAAGGCAACGGATTTTATATTCACTATCCCGTCAAGCGCCACGCACCCGAGCATTTTCTTATGCGCTGCCATGTACTTTTCGTTCAGTTCCCTTCTCAAATTCCTCGCCTTCTTCAGCACATCGAAGAATTCCATTATCAGGCCGTCCCTTTTCTTCTTCAGCAGTTTGTGTCCGCTCTCTGCTAACTTTATCTTCCTCTTTATTGCCAGCAGCTCAGACCTCGTCGCCTTGATGTCCATTAATATCGACCATGCGGTGTGAAAAGCCCGCGTCTGAATCGGTAAAACATCTATTCGCTTTCTTCTTCCCCTTTCTCTTCCTCGCCCCTGTAATGTTTCTTCTTGAACTCCTCGCTTATTCTTGTCAGATCCTCTCTCGGCAGTTTCGAAAGCAAATCCCATGCTATTTGAAGGGTTTTCTCTATATCCCTGTCCTCCTTAACGCCCTGCTTAACGAACGTGTTCTCGAATTCCTCCGCAAATTTCAGGAATCTCCTGTCCCTCTGTGACAGCGCTTCCTCTCCAACTATCGCCACCAGTCCCCTCAGGTCACGTCCCTCTGCATAAGCCGCATACAGCTGGTCTGAAACCTGTCTGTGGTCTTCCCTTGTCTTCCCTTTTCCTATACCCTGATTCATCAATCTCGAAAGCGATGGAAGAACGTCAACGGGCGGGTAAATCCCGCGCATGTGCAGTTCCCTGCTTAGAACGATTTGCCCCTCCGTGATGTACCCTGTTAAATCAGGGATGGGATGCGTGATGTCGTCTCCTATCATGGTGAGTATGGGGAACTGCGTGATGCTGCCCTTCCTCCCCTTTACCATGCCCGCCCTCTCATATATGGTTGCCAGATCGGTGTACATGTAGCCCGGATAGCCCCTTCTTCCCGGTATTTCCTCACGGGCAGAGGAAATCTGCCTGAGGGACTCGCAGTAGTTTGTCATGTCCGTAAGGATAACGAGGACATGCATGTCCTTTTCGTAAGCGAAGTATTCCGCAGTTGTCAATGCGAGTCTCGGTGTGACGAGACGTTCGACCGCGGGGTCGTCCGCAAGGTTAAGGAACACCACTGCCCGCTCTATTGCACCCGTTTCCTCGAAATCCCTTATGAACTTCTGCGCCTCCTCGTTCGTTATACCCATGGCAGCGAATATTACGGCGAAATCTTCTCCCTGCCCTTTAACCTTTGCCTGTCTTGCTATCTGCAGGGCGATGTCATTGTGGGGCAGACCGGAACCCGAGAATATGGGAAGTTTCTGCCCCCGGACGAGCGTGTTCATGCCGTCAATCGTTGATATCCCTGTCTGGATGAAATCCTGAGGCGGACCGCGCGCATACGGGTTTATCGCAGCTCCGGTTATGTCTAACTCGTCCTCCGGGATTATTTCAGGTCCTCCATCTATCGGTTCACCCCTGCCATTGAGAATCCTCCCCAGCATATCCCCCGAAACTTTAAGACGCATGACATCCCCGAGGAACCGGACGCTCGCCTTCTTGTCTATACCGCTTGTCCCCTCGAAACTCTGCACAACCACTATGTCCCTGGATGTGTCGAGAACCTGACCCAGCCTTCTCTCCCCGCTGGATAGAGTGATCCTCACGAGCTCACCATAGCCCACAGGGTGCGTTCTTTCAACGAATATCAGAGGACCGGCAATCCTGTTAATGGTTTTGTATTCTTTCAGTTTCATGTTTTCACACCTCCTATTCCATCTCCTTCAGCAGGGATTCTATTTCCCTGTCTATCTCCTTTTCCGCCTCGGATAAAACCTTTTCGTAGTCCCTCTCGAATTTCGCGTTCGCTATGAGGTTTTTCGATTTCATTTCGAGCAGGTTTCTCACAAGGACCCCGGAGTTCAGGGCGAATCTCGCCTTTTCCGCGAAGTGGAGAATCGCCTTCAGCATTCTGTAGCTCTTCTTCAGGTCGCAGTATGTGTCCACCTCGTGGAAGGCGCTCTGCTGGAGAAAGAACTCGCGTATCATTCTCGCAACCTCGAGTGTCAGTTGCTCGGATTCGGGCAAGGCGTCCGAGCCAACGAGCTGGACGATTTCCTGAAGTTTATCTTCTTCCTGCAGTATGCGCTTGCACTCGCTGATTACATCCTTCCAGTCAGGTGCGACATTCTTCGCATACCACGGCCCGAGAATATCCTCGTAAAGCGAATAAGATGTTAACCAGTTTATGGCTGGAAAGTGTCTTCTCTGGGCAAGTTTCGCATCCAGGGCCCAGAAGGTTTTCACGACCCTCAGGGTCGACTGGGTAACGGGCTCGGAAAAATCTCCTCCGGGCGGCGACACCGCCCCTATGATGGTGACAGAGCCTATCTTTTTCGTCCCAAGGGGCTTCACCCTTCCCGCTCTTTCATAAAACTCTGCAAGCCTTGCGGAAAGGTATGCAGGATACCCCTCCTCTCCCGGCATCTCCTCCAGCCTTGACGAGATTTCACGCATGGCCTCCGCCCAGCGCGAGGTCGAGTCCGCCATCAGAGCGACATCATATCCCATGTCCCTGTAATACTCCGCTATGGTAATTCCCGTGTAAATCGACGCCTCCCTCGCTGCCACGGGCATGTTGGACGTGTTCGCTATGAGCACGGTTCTTTCCATGAGGGGTTTGCCGGATTTGGGGTCTGTCAGTTCCGGGAAATCCTTCAGAACCTCTGTCATCTCATTCCCTCGCTCCCCGCATCCTATGTAAACCACTATATCCGCATCAGACCACTTCGCCAGTTGCTGCTGGGTTACCGTTTTGCCTGTCCCGAAGCCTCCTGGAATTCCCCCGGCTCCGCCCTTGGCGAGCGGGAAAAGCGAATCCAGAATCCTCTGCCCTGTAATCAGAGGGATTTCCGGTGTCAGCTTCTCCCTCACAGGTCTGGCCTTTCTTACAGGCCATTTCTGCAGCATGGTTACTGTCTGCCCGTTCGTGAGTTTTGCGATAATATCCTCAACCGTGAATTCGCCCTCCTTTATCTCCTTTATCTTTCCGGATACGCCGGGCGGGACGAGTACTTTGTGTTCTATAACATCTGTTTCCTTCACGGTCCCTACAATTTCGCCCTCCTTCACTTCGTCTCCTTTCTTCACTTTTGGTTTGAACTTCCACTTCTTCTTTCTGTCCAGACCCGGCGTCTCCGCTCCCCTCCTTATGAAATCACCCATGATGTCCTTCAGGACGGGAAGAGGTCTCTGTATCCCGTCGTATATGCTCCTCAATAGACCGGGTCCCAGTTCCACGACTAACGGCTGACCCGTATTCTCCACGGGTTCGCCCGGCTTCAGCCCGGACGTATCCTCGTACACCTGAATCGTTATCTTGTCCGGGTTTATCTGTATAACCTCTCCCATGAGTTTTTCTTTGCCTACTTTTACCAGGTCGTACATCCTTGCGTGTATGCCTTCAGCAACAACAACAGGTCCTGCGACCCTATAAATCCTTCCCCTATCCATACAAATCACCTGCCTTTCTTATCCCACAGGTCTATTCCAAGAGACCTTTTTATCATGACCCTGAGATTCTCCTCCGCCGATACATCATGCGAAAGGATAACGACGGTCGGCTTCACCTGCACGAGGGCCCTCTCCTTCAGGCGTTCGTTCAGCATCTGAAAGTCCTCGTTATTCATTACGAGTATGCCTATATCTTTCCTTTCCATGACCTTCTCGAATTCCCTGTTCAGATTCTGCCTGTTAACTATGAACACATTTTTGACTCCTGCTGACTGAAAGCCCAGAGTGAAATAGCCATTCCCCATAACAGCGATTTCATGCATGCTTTATCACCCTGAAAGCAGACTCCTCCGGGATGATGAGATTCGAGTCCACGAATTTTTCCCCAAGTTTCATCGCTTTGGAGTGAACGAGAATCCTGATGTTTTTCACTTCAATTTCCTTGCTGAGCAGATAACCGAAAATGGGCGACACCGAGAGCGGTCGCCTGTGAAGAAGCCTTGAGGCGTGCAGGAGGAGAAACCTGTCCACAGAACTTTCGAGTTTTGAGACATCCTCCTCAACCTCTGGCGTTATGAGATTTCTGTATTCGCTCTCTTTCAATTTTTCGAAAACCGCCTTCAAATCCTCCGACCTTATAATGCTCTCCAGAAGCATGTCTTTTTTCTTCTCCCCTTCCATAACGACCATCTCCCTTATCCTCTCCTCATCAATCCCCTCTCTCTTAAACCTTATTATATTCTTTATATTCACGAGATACACGAGGTGATCGAAAAACTGCCTGAGGGGGTCGGTCTTTCTTATCTTTATTTTCCTTTTCAGTTCTATTACACGTGTGTAGAACGCCCTGTCTATTTCGTTCTCCATGCCCGCGAGGTCGTTCCCGCGGTAATACTCTTCTATCCTTTCCCTTTCAACACCGGTTATCCCGCTCACCATCTCCATGAGTTCACTCTCGCTCCCCCTGTACATCTTCAGACATGTTTCGTAATCAGCGGGCTTTATTGGTATTATTCCGTATTTCAGATCTTCCTCTCCGAGCCGGTTCATTCTCGTCCTCAAAACGAGCTTCACGTTGTTCAGTATCCACTTCAGGGAGTAAAATTCTATGAGCATTCTCACCTCCTTTTTAAGGGAAATTCTGAGCAGCTTGTTCACAACATTTGCCAGATTCTCATTAAGGGCGAGCTCTATCAGTTCTGTGCCGCTGTACTCCTTTGACAGCAAATCTATCTCTCTCTTGTACTCGCTCTCTTCCAGGAATCTTATCATCTCGTTCAGTCCCATTTTCTTCATCCTGAGATAGTCCTCCGCTCTCAGCAGTCTTGATTTCATGACCCTCACTCTCGTGACGGTATAGGGGTACGTACCGAACCTCATCCCCCTCACCTTCCTGCCTCTGAGCATTTCAAACTTTCCCGCCTTCTTCACATCCCCTGGTTTTGCTTTTTTCATTTACCCACCGAACAGTACCCTTGAAACGCTCTTCAACGTCTTTCCCTTCAGCATCTCCAGGATCGCCTCAAAACTGAAATCCACCATTTCCTTTCCGTCCTTGCTCTCAAGGATAAACCCGCCCTCTATGTCTTTTGTCTTTATCTGGAATTCCCTGAAAATCTTCTTCGCGAACGCGGAATCCTCTTTTCGGACGTAGATGGTTTCAGGTTCGCCTATCTGTTTTCTGGCAAGCCGAATCATACTTCTGAATGTTCTCTCCTTCTCCCTGCCTTTCATGTTTTTAAGAAACGCAAGAAACTCCTGATAAACCCTTTCCACTGCTTCCTTCTTCATGCCGAGTGCGAGTTCCTTTGTCCGTATTTTTGTGAGGGTCCGGCTTCTCAGTTCTGTCTGTTTCTTCCTGTTTTCCGCATCTTCCTTTATCTCTTTCAACCTCTTCTTCACCCCTTCTTCTGCCTGCCTGAGGATATTCTCTGCTTCGTCCTTCCCTTCCCTGATAATCCTTTCCGCCTCCTTTTTTGCATTCTCCTTTATTTCCCTGACTACTCTGTTCAGACCCATTTTGTTCCCTTCTTTCCTTTAACCTCCAAGCGCGACTATCTGCAGCGCCACCACAAGGCCGAAAATCACAATGGTTTCCGGGATAACAGTCAGGATCAGGCCCTTCGCGAAGAGCCCCTCCTTCTCTGCCATCGCTCCTATCGCCGATGTTCCTATCTCCTTTTCAGCCCATGCTGTTGCCACAGCGCTGACGCTTATTGCGATAGCCGCGCTAAGAGCCACGATATCCGCTGCCATTCTTCACACCTCCTTTGGTTCGAAGGACGCAGGCGGAACCTGCGTC
>CAZTCK010000033.1:0-8852 GCA_964612625.1 uncultured archaeon
GACCTCATGACATATGTGAATATGACTTCCTGCGACGTGGGCGAAGCCCACGTCAATCGCTAGGTCCGACCTCATGGCCCTGCGAATTTGCACGATTCGCATTCGTAAACATTCACAAGTTTTCTGCACCTCTCACACCTGACTATTTTGGCCTTCCCGCAACTGGGGCAATCGAATTCCACCCAGTTTTCCTGGGTTTCTATGTTCACTCCGCAGCTTGAACACTTCATAGTCGGAACCCGTTAAGTTTGGTTTACAATAATTATGACCCAATATATTTAAATATTGATTTGCGTTAAATAGTGTATTGGTCATTGACTTGAAAGACGTTTCAGAACGTCGATGAAGGAGGGATGAAAATGGCGAAGTTCGTTAAATTCGAAATACCCAAGGACCTTACGGACAAGATTTACGAGGCAGTCGAAATAGCGAGGAATACAGGGAAGGTCAGGAAAGGAGTGAACGAAACAACGAAATGCGTGGAGCGCGGGCTGGCGAAGCTCGTTATACTGGCGAGTGACGTGAGCCCGGAAGAGATAGTGATGCATCTTCCGACACTCTGCGACGAGAAGAAGGTTCTGTGCGTTGAGGTCCCCTCAAAGCTCGAACTTGGAAAGGCAGCGGGCATAGACGTTGCAACCTCGAGCATAGCAATAGAGGAAACGGGTGATTCAAAAAAGATGATAGAGGAGATAAAGAAGAAACTGGAAACCACGAAGAAGTGAAGGGTCGAATATGGTCGTTGCAGCAGAAGTCATACAGGTCCTGGAAAGACTCGGAGTAAAGGGAGTGACAAGGGTCAGATGTAAGGTTCTCGAGGGAAAGGACAAGGGAAAGGTGCTCATGAGAAACGTCTCCGGGCCTGTTAGGGTGAATGATATCATAATGCTCAAGGAAACGGAGATGGAGGCAGCGGGGAGAATTTCGCAGGGAAGGTAAGAATATGAAATGTTCGGTCTGCAGGACAACTATTCCGAAAGGTTCCGGGAAGATGTTCGTGAAGAGTGACGGAAAGATATTCTATTTCTGCAGCTCAAAGTGCCAGAAAAACTGGAAGATGGGAAGGTCAGAAAAGAGGATGAGATGGGCGGGAAAACCTAAAAAGTAGATTTTCTTTTTATCCTGTACCTGTGCGTCCACGTGACAATTACAAGAACTACGGTAATGCCGAGATAGAGGAGCAGTAGTCCGGTAACATGGAAAAAAAGTGACACAACCACACCAACCCCGAGAAAAAGGAGATTCTGGAAAAGAAAAACCATCTTCCCGATGCCCATGTTGGTGTCTATCAGGAGGATAACGCCTATTGCTATCAGCCCGAGAGCGCTGAAGAACACGGTGACCGATTCGGTCAGCACGAGATATATGAAGGAACATGCGAGAAGACTGCCGACAAGGAAACTCTTCCATGCCTGCTCCGTGTCACCCAGACGTTTCGGATTGTACAGGAGTCTCATAATCATCCCAGATAGTCCGTTTCCTCTTTAAGGACCTTTTTCCTCTCCATGCCCCTGCTGCTGAAGTTTTCCGCCATCTTTTCGTAGTATCTGAGCATCTCCGGTGTTATGGACGGCCTTGTCTTCTTCATGGCCTCCTCGAAATGCTTCTTCGTCACTTCCTTCGCATTTATGTTCTCCCTCAGGGCGTTGAGCCCGGCTTCTCTGCAGAGCGCTTCTATGTCCGCTCCGGAGTATCCCTCGGTCTGCTTTGCGAGTTTTTTCAGGTCCACGCCCTTCAGGGGCATGTTTTTTGTGTGTATCCTGAATATTTCAAATCTTGCCTTTTCATCGGGAGCCGGAACCATGACGTGTCTGTCAAACCTTCCGGGTCTCAGGAGTGCGGGGTCCAGAATGTCCGGTCTGTTGGTCGCCCCTATCACAACCACGTTGTGCAGTTCCTCGAGCCCTGACATCTGCGTGAGTATCTGTGAAACAACGTTTTCCATGACCCTTGTCCCGACCTCCAGTCCTCTTTTCGGGACAATCGCGTCTATCTCATCGAAAAATATAATGCTCGGAGCAACCTGCTTCGCCCTCTTGAAAACCTCACGTATCCGCTTCTCGCTCTCCCCGACCCACTTCGATAATATTTCCGGGCCGCGAACGGATATGAAATTCGCCCCCGACTCGCTCGCCACAGCCTTGGCCAGAAGCGTTTTCCCTGTTCCGGGAGGTCCGTACAGCAGAACGCCTTTCGGTGGTTTGATGCCCAGTCTCTCGAACGCCTTCGGGTTTTTCAGAGGCCATTCAATCGTTTCCTTGAGAGACTGCTTTACGTCTTCCAGTCCTCCTATGTCTTCCCATTTAACATTTGGTATTTCCACCATGATTTCCCTCATTGCAGAGGGCTCGACCATCTTGAGCGCATTCTCAAAATCTTTTTTGCATACCTTGAGTTTCTTCAGAACATCCGGCGGAAGTTCCTCCTCCTTTTTCCATGATATCTGCGGGAGATTTCTTCGGAGAGCAGACATTGCCGCTTCCTTCGCAAGGGCCTCGAGGTCTGCTCCCACGAACCCGTACGTCACTTCTGCAAGCCAGTCAAGGTCCACATCCTTCTCAAGCGGCATGTTCCGCGTGTGTATCTGAAGTATTTCCTTTCTTCCCTTCGTGTCCGGAACACCGATTTCTATTTCCCTGTCAAACCTTCCGGGCCTCCGGAGCGCGGGGTCAAGGGCATTCGGGCGGTTTGTCGCTGCTATCACGATAACCTTCCCTCTCGCCTTCAGCCCGTCCATCAGAGCAAGCAGCTGGGAAACAGTCCGCTTTTCTACCTCCCCGCTAACTTCCTCCCTTTTCGGGGCGATAGCGTCTATCTCATCTATGAATATAATGGAGGGTGCGTTCTTCTCGGCATCCTCGAATATCTTCCTGAGATTCTCCTCTGTCTGCCCGTACCACTTGCTCATGATCTCCGGTCCTGCTATTGAATAGAAGTTCGCTCCCGATTCGTTCGCCACAGCCTTGGCCAGAAGCGTTTTCCCTGTTCCGGGAGGTCCGTACAGCAGAACGCCTTTCGGCGGCTCTATTCCCAGTCTCGTGAAGAGTTCAGGGTGGCGTAACGGAAGTTCTACCATCTCCCTTATCTTCTCTATAGCGCTGTGGAGGCCTCCTATGTCCTCGTACGTTATTGTTGGAACCCTGCCTGCCTCGACCTCCATCGCCTCTTTTCTCAGTTCAACCTCTGTCATGTCCGTTATCTTGACTATGCCTTCGGGGCTGGTAGAAACGACCACGAGTTTCGTTTCACCGGGTATGGGGGTGAAAGAGAAGTCGCCGAGACCTTCAATGTCTATCCCGAGACTTCTGAACATGTCCTCGAACGGACTTCTTTCCCTCTGTCTTCTCACAACGGGAAACGGAGAGATAACATCACCTTTCATGACCGGCCTCATGAACAGGTTTCTTTTGAGAAGGTCGGGGTCCATAACGAGCGTGACACCTTTCTGGGCAGGGGCAAGAACGACCCTCTTCGCCTCCTTCACATCCGCCTTCCTCACCCTCACGGTTTCTCCGACTCCCACCCCTATGTTCATTCTCGTTATGCCGTCCATCCTCGCTATATTGAGTCCGACATCCGAGGGATACGCGCGGACGGCGATTGCTCCTGTCTTCTTCTGCCCTATGAGTTCTACAATATCCCCCTCTCTCACACCGATTTTGCTCATGGTTTTCGTATCTATCCTGACAATCCCCCTTCCCGATTCCGAGCGGTTTGTCAGTTCGCCAACCTTGAGGACAACTTCATCGTCCTTCTTTATCATAATCATCACCCCTTAGCGAAACGTAACGGATTCCGAGACAGCGTATGACGTTTTCGGTGTTGATATTATTGGAATTCATGCTATTAAAATCTTTAAGATTGGTCTGCTTCAGTCTGAACTCTTTCCTCCGTGCGCATCCCCCTGTCTTTTCTCTCCCGAACACCTTCGTTATAATCCACTTCATGCTCATCTCCTCATTCTCAGTATAACCGAACGTTTTGTCCTGATTATCTCGATTCCGGGTTCCTTCTTCACCATCTCGATTATGCGGACGTACCTCCTCACGGTCAGATTGTGAATACCGGTCCTCTCGGAAATCGCATTCACGCTGAGCGCCTCCTCTGTTTCCTCAAGGAGATCGAGTATCTCCTTCATTATCATGAGAGGGTCTCTCCGCATATTTACACCCTAATATGAATTATTTTACATTTTAATATAAAAATTTTTATATTTTACCCTGAAACCTGGTGGACCCTCAGAAAACATGAACTATGACCGGGATGTTCGGTCCCCAGTTTGTCGTGGTCTCTGTGCATTTTTCGAAGGGCATATCCTCGCACGCCACCATATTGAACATGTAGGTTCCCGGAACCGCATGCTCCGGGATGCGTATGCCTATGGTGTAAATGCCCACAAACGTGTAGTTTATCAGTATGGGTTTTCTTGTCTGGTTGATGAAACTGTTCATGTCCTCCAAAAGTTTGTCGCATGTTGTGAAGTGAAGGCAGCGGTATGCAGCCATCACATCAAAATCCGCTGCCGAAGGAAAGAGTCTTGCGATGAACTCGTGGGCTTCCCCGTCATCATCCACGTTGTTGAAGACCACGTAAAATCTGACGCTTTTGTTTGGCCTGATCCAGAACTCGTTCTCGCCGTGGATTTTGAACGTGAAATCCCCTTTGGGAACAAGGGGTCCCTGAAGGCCCTCCGAGACGTTGTAATACTCAAATTCGGTTGTCTCGTTGCGGGGGATTTCAGATTTCCTGTCTGTTGTGCATCCGCTTGCCAGAACCAGCAGAATGAACACAGCCGCGACCCACGCGTACCTCATACTTTAGAATTCTCCGAAATCAAATAAAAATTAAAAACCTCCCCCGAAAAAATACTCATGAAACCTAAAAGAATAAAGACGTACTACCTGCTCAGCTTTCCCGTCTGCGATTACAACTCCCCGTGCCTGTATGGTTCCGAAATACCGCGAAGGTGGGAAACGATTGAGGTCGAATTCACCAAAAAGGGGAGAAATGTGCCTATGCCGGAAGAGATACGCATGGCTCTGGAAAACGAGGGTTTCGATATAAAGAAGGTTGATGTCGTGGACAACCCCACATGCGGCCAGTTATTCGAGCTCTTGTACGAGGCGCAGAAAAATGGAAAAACAATACTTCCCATTCCACTTAACCCCCAGACCGGAGGCGTGGAGATCATCTATCATTCTGTATCCTCTGTCAAAAAGAAGGAATAGTTTTTTATTTCCAAAACATCCTCTTTAATTATCCGAAAAATGTTGGGGTGATATTCATGGATTGGGGGATGAAAAATCGCTTGTCCAGGATAATAAAACCTGATACAGGCCGCACGTTAATGCTCGCAGTCGACCATGGGTATTTTTTAGGGCCCACAACCGGTCTTGAAAACTGGGGCGAGCGTGTGAAACCGCTCATACCGTACTGCGATACGTTATTCGCCACACGCGGCATGATTCGTGCATGTATTGAACCGGAGACAGATGTACCTGTAATGTTACGGGCGTCAGGAGGGACGAGCATCATAGGGAAGGAGCTACTTCATGAAGGAATAACGTGTTCCGTCGAGGACATGCTAAGGATGAATGCTGTCGGCTTCGGGTATTCGATAACGGTTGGAATGCCGTGGGAGAGGGATACGATTCTCGATTTCGCGAGGCTTGTTGATGAAGCTGAACGCTACGGTTTGGTCGCGATGGCAGTCACCGCAGTTGGCAGGGAACTGGGAAAAGACGCGAGATATCTGGGTCTTGCGTGCAGGATAGCGGCGGAGCACGGGGCGCACATAGTGAAGACCTACTATTGTAAAGATTTCGAAAAGGTTGTGGAGGCGTGCCCTGTCCCGATAGTGATGGCAGGCGGGAAGAAAATTCCCGAACTCGAAGCGCTCACGATGGCGTACAACGCGCTGCAGGCAGGGGCGGTCGGGGTTGACATGGGAAGGAACATCTTCCAGTCAAAAGACCCCGTTGCAATGATACAGGCCGTCCGCAAGATTATTCACGAGGATGCGAAACCAAAGGAAGCATACGAATTTTTCAAAAAGAAGATGAAGGGATGATCGAATGGTTTGCTATACAATTCCATTGACTGCGACAATTCTGGTAACACTGAGGAGAAAAATTCTCCGGAGGAAAGACCCGGAGGGCTTCTGGCTGAACCTTCTCCTCCTCGGCGGCTCGGTCTTCGGCGTGATAGACCATTTGTGGAACGGCGAACTTTTCCTGGTGGGACCGAACATAGTTTCCGACCTTATGCTCGGTTTCGCCATCACCGGAGGAATTTTTGTTACCTGGGGAGTCATAGTATTCAGGGAGAGTATAACGAAACTCAGGTTCCTCAGCAGAAGAATGGGATTATACAGATAACTTCCGGATTTCGGGGAGACGGGCATATGCACGAGTGGGCTCTTGCAGAAGCGGTGATTCTTTCGGCTCTGGAAACCGCGAAAAAGAAGGGTTTGAAGAGGATAAAGGAAATCGGGGTAATTCTGGGGGAAATGCAGAACATCGACAGGACGATATTCAGAACCGCCCTCAACGAGCTCGCCCTGACTCACGGAAAGATGTTCGAAGGATTCAGGGTGAATATAAAGAAGGAAAAAACCGTTTTCAGATGCAGGTCATGCGGGAAAGAGTGGGAATTCTCTTTTGGAAAAAACCTCGGTGAGAATGAGAAGGAAGCAATCCACTTCATCCCGGAGGTCTCACATGCGTATGTGAAATGTCCGGGATGCGGTAGCAGGGATTTCGAGATAATCAAAGGCCGGGGGGTGTGGATAAAATACATCAGGGGGAAAGGATGACCGACCCGAGAGATAACGCTGTGAAAAAAAGACTTTCTGGCGTGAAAAGAGTGATAGCGGTTGCAGCGGGGAAGGGCGGGGTTGGGAAAACCTCTGTTTCCTCGCTCCTTGCACTCGCCCTTGCGGAGAAGGGTTATAAAGTGGGTTTGTTTGATCTCGATTTTTACGGGCCTTCAGTTCACCTCGTACTCGGGGTGGAGAGCGAAAAACCTGAGGAAGATAAGGGGATAATCCCTCCTGAGGTGGGAGGTATAAAGTTCATGTCAATAGTGTTTTATTCTCTGAACAGACCTTTCGCCGTGAGGGGAAAGGAAATAACTAACGCGATGAAAGAACTTTTAGCCATAACAAGATGGGGGAATCTTGACTTCCTCATCCTGGATATGCCTCCTGGTTTAGGTGAAGCGACACTCGACATGATAAAATTCGTGAAGAACATCGAATTTCTTGTGGTTTCCACACCGTCCAAACTCTCGCTGGAAACCGTGAAGAAACTGGTGGAAATGCTGAAGGAGAGTAAAGCGAAGCTCGTCGGTTTGATAGAGAACATGTCAGACGGTGATTTCAAAAGGAAGGGAAGAATGTTTGGTCTCCCTGTTCTCGGGAGGGTGGGGTTCGACAGGGATTTCGAAGGTTCGCTCGGCTCAATGGAAAAACTTCTTAAGACATCCTTCCTAAAAGACATCAGAAGAATAATCCCGAAAATTGAAGGGATGAAAGCATGAGAGTGGCAATGTACTACAGTAATGACGATATCCGTCTGGAAGAAATGAGCATCCCGGAGATCGGGGATGATGAAGTTCTGATCAAGGTCATGGCGAGCGGGATATGCGGCTCGGATGTGATGGAGTGGTATCGAATCAAAAAAGCGCCGAGGGTTCTGGGGCATGAGGTTACGGGTGTGGTTGAGAAAGTTGGAAAAAAGGTGAAGGGTTTCGAAAAGAATGACAGGGTTTTCGTGACGCATCACGTTCCCTGCGGAGAGTGTTTTTTCTGTAAAGAGGGAAAGGAAACCGTCTGTGAAACCCTCAGAACAACGAACTTCGACCCGGGCGGTTTTTCCGAATACGTTCGCGTCCCTAAAATTAACGTGGAGAAGGGGATGTTCCGCTTACCCGAAGAGATTTCGTTCGAAGAGGGGACGTTCATCGAGCCGCTGGGATGCGTGGTTCGGGGCCAGAGAATTGCGGATATCCGGAAGGAACACGTAGTTCTCGTCCTCGGTTCAGGGATTTCGGGTTTGCTCCACATGCAGCTGGCGAAAGTGAAAGGAGCGAAAGTCGTGGCGACGGATATAAACGAATTCCGGATTGAAAAGGCGAAAGAGTTCGGGGCGGATTTCGTTTTCAACGCGAAAGATTTCTCTCCCCGAAAACTCGAAGAAGTCGTGGGAAGGCTCGCGGACCGCGTGATAGTTTCGACCGGGGCGGTTCCCGCGATAAAACAGGCGTTTGAATGCGTGGAGAGGGGAGGAACAATCCTCTTCTTCGCCCCGACTGACCCGGATGCAAAAATCGAATTTCCGTTCAACGAGATGTGGTTCAAATGCATTACAATCACAACGACGTACGCTGCTGTGAAGCACGACCTTGAGGAGGCAATGGAACTGATAAGAAGCGGGAAGGTAAACGTTCGCGGTATGATAACCCACCGCCTCCCGCTCTCCGAAACCCGGAAGGGATTCGAGCTCGTTTCGAAAGCGAAGGATTCGATTAAGGTCATAATCGAGCCGTGGAAGTAAAGCCAAACATCTAGTTTTTATCCGCATGTAATCCGTGTCGCGTTTCCCATTGAGAATTCTAAGGGATTCATTTTTGACTTCGGGCAGGTCGCGCGTCCTGTACAAACCATTTAAATGCAAAGTTTCATGTCACGCCGGCAGTTATAATCGCCATTAATCGAGCCTTTGAGGCAAACTTTAAACAGACTCGTATACATTTTCAGAATTCTTTAATTCCTGGTTTGCCCATGCTGCTGTACAACTCCCTGACCTTTCGCATGTGTTCATCAGCATCCCCGCCGCCGAGACGGACAAGGT
>CAZTCK010000034.1:0-8658 GCA_964612625.1 uncultured archaeon
GGGTTCGAAGAACCCTTTTCCGGGAGCGCGAAGAGCGAAAGACGAAGTCTTTCCCTCGTTGGTCTTCGCTTCCTCAAAAGCGTTCACGGAAAAATTCGGACTTCCCAGCCCCCGCATAGAAACGGAAACATGTTAGTCTGCATAGGGTTCTGATTCCCATGAACCTGCTCGATTTCGTGAGAGAGGTGAGAAGGCTCAAAGAGGTAAAACGAAAGGGCTGGACTCTCAGGGGTGTCAGGAACCCTGAAAGCGTGGCAGATCACTCCTTTATGCTCGCAATTCTGGCCTACGTCTATTCCAGAAAACTCGGACTCGACTCCGAAAAGGCAACAAAAATGGCCCTGATACACGATATATGCGAAGTTTACACAGGAGATATAGCCACAAGGATGAGAGAAGATGAGCAGGAGGTGGGAAATGAAGAGAAAGTCAAACGCGAAAGAGAAGGGATGGAAAAACTGATTTCACTTCTTCCCGGGGAAATATCGGAAGAGATACGCCTGCTCTGGGAGGAATTCCTCTCGTGCAAAACCAGAGAGGCAAAACTCGTGAAAGACCTCGACAGGGTCGAGATGTGCATACAGGCACTGGATTATGCAGAAAGGGAGGGAGGAGACTTCGAAGAATTCTTTGAATTCGCTAAAAAAGAGATAGAAACCGCAGAGATAAAGAAACTCTTTGAAGTTGTATACACCGAGTTTCGGAACCTTCCGAAGAAAACCTGATAATATTTAACCATCCGGGACAAATTATCTGTATGGTGGATCCTTACATCATAGCGGGCATTATCATCTTCGTTTCGGGTGTTCTGGTACTCAGCCGGACAAAGGCGAAAAGGTATTTTGTGTTCTTCATGTTCGAAACCAGGCACGGACTGAGCGCGGTGGACAGATTTGCAAAAATATCTCCCCGGCTCTGGAAATTTCTTGGCGATTTCGCAATAGTGATATCATTTGGCGGAATGGGGGCATACTATGTTTCACGCTATCGAAACACATGGATTATAACAGGCATACTCGGGATGGTGTGCGTCGTTCTCCTCTATCTCAACTTTGGCATCCTTTTTGCCCTTTCAGGTCTTGCCGTCCTCGTGGCAGGAATCGCAGCACTCAGGAAATCAAAAAAATCCCTGTTCCACCTGTTTGCTTCCGCAGCGGTGATAGGAGGCATCATGTTCGTAACTTACCCGTCTTTCTCCGGTGTTGAAGTTCTGAAGCCGTACGTTTCGGTCCTGGTTGGAATATTCGGAATTCCGGCCCTTCTGATAAGCATGCTGTTTTCGCAGGCGTGGAAAATACTGGTCGGGCAGAGTGCTGTTCCGGGTGTCTCCCCTCTCCTTCCCACGGTCGGCGAGGAAGGACCCGGTTTCTTTTTCCCCGGGACCGGCATATTCATCCCTTTCTGGCAGGCCGTCATAGCGATAATAGCTCTGCTCGTTCCTCATGAATTTGCTCACGGCGTTCTGACAAGATGCCATAAAATAAAGCTGAAATCCGCAGGCCTTTTAACCGCGGGTCCTGTTCCGATAGGCGCTTTCGTCGAGCCGGACCAGGAAGATATGAACAGACACAAAGGAAGGGAAAGGATGAGAATATATGCAGCGGGTTCATTCACAAACCTCCTCGTTTCTCTGGTGGCGATCTTTCTTTTAACCTCTGTAATGGCCCCTCTTGTGAATGCCATGACGCAGCCCTCGGGAATGCTCATAACGAATGTGATTAACGGAACGCCCGCCTACGGGGTTCTGAAAAGCGGTCTGGTGATAGAGAAAATAAACGGGATAGAAACCCTGGACCTGGATTCCTTCCGCTCCGCCATTTCCGGTCTTAAACCAAACCAGACTATAACCATCTCAACCTCCAACGGGACGTTCACGCTAACCCTTGCCCAGCATCCGGAAAATGCGAGCAGGGGGTACATAGGCATAGACCTGAGGGAGAAATTCGAAATCAGGGAAGAGTTTAAAAACGAGTACAGGATGCAGGCAGACGTGATAATGTTCCTGACCCCGACAATTTTCTGGATATTCTTCCTCAGCTTCAACATAGCCCTCGTAAACCTCCTTCCGGTCGTTCCGTTCGACGGGGGAAAGATGTTCGAGGAGTACATGAAAGAATTCGGTATAAAGAAAAGGAAAAAGGATTTGATGACGAAAGTAGTCATAGGCGTGATAATAGCGCTGCTGCTGGTGAACGCTTCACCTTTATTCGGTTTTGCGCTTATAAAATAAGATGGAGGTGTATGTGATGGAAAGGAATGTGAATGTGCAGATAGACCACAGGGAAGAGGCGTTTTACTCGGATTCGATAAGCATAATATACAACCCCTCGAAGTTCATCCTGGACTTCAAGCAGAATACGCCGAGGATAGACCAGATACACGGAAAGTCCCAGGAAACAATCGCTGTGAAACATAAGGTCATAATCCTGGATGTGAAGTTCGCGAAAATCTTCCTCAATACCCTGAAAAAATCCATTGAAGGTTACGAGAGAAAACACGGGGAGATAAAGATACCGAAGGCGCCCAAAAAAGTAGAGAAAGGTGAAGTCGTCACGAGCAAGGAAGAAGGTTACATAGGGTAGGCAGTGTGCTCTGTTCTGCATTTTTCGTAGTGTGTACAGACATACCATATAAGGGCGGCAAGGGCAGAAAGGAATGACGAGGACGCTATGCCCACCCATACACCAACAGGTCCCATACCGTAAACGAAGGCAAAAATGTACGCGAGCGGGGCGCTGAGGAGAATCGTTCTAAAAAATGTGAGAACGAGCGAAGGCATGCCTCTGCCTGCGCCCTGAAATGAAGAGTACACCATCATGCTTATCGCTATGAACGGATAACTTAACACGACTATCCTCACGTATTGCGCGCCGAGGGCTATAACGTGCGCATCGCTTGTAAATATCATCATAAGATATTCGGCAATAACAAAAAACAGGATGCCAACCGCGCTCATTATGAAAATGGAGACCTTCATGGCGTAATTTGTCACCCACCTGGCCCTTTTGAAATTCTTTGCTCCCACAAACATCCCGACCATGGTGACAAGGCCGGAGGATATCCCTATAACGGGCATCTGAACAAGCATGTCTATCCTGAAACCGAGTCCGAAAGCTGCGACCGCAACAGACCCGAATGGGACGAGAAAGAAGTTCAGTATGAGCATACCAGAAGACATAAGTATCTGGGAAAAAGATGCGGGCAAGCCCACCCTGAATATGTCCTTTATGATGCCAGCATCGAATCTGAAACCCTTGAAGGACACGGGCACATCTGTTGATTTTTTGACAAAGAAGACATGGAACATAATGAGCGAACCCACTGTTCTTGCAATTACAGTCGCTATCGCTGCACCAGAAACGCCATATCCAAGCACGTAGATGAAGACAGGATCGAGTATTATGTTGAGCACTGCGCTAGTTATCATAACTTTCATTGGAGTTTTTGCGTTGCCCTCCCCGCGGAGTATGGCGGAGCATATCATCGCAAAAAGCATAAAGACCATGCCGGAGAATATTATGTTTATATAGCTTACCGCCATTTCCAAAACCTCGCCACCCACACCCATTGACACAAAAAGAAACCGGTTGGCCAGCAGGCCGGTAATCGTGATAAACACGCTTGTTAACAGCGAAAGGGCTATTGCGTTGCTCACCACAAGACCTGCCCTCCTGTCCTTTGCCCCGACAGTCCTTGCAACAAGCGAGGTTGTTCCAACGCCAATACCCGAACCTATCGCTATTATTATGAAGGCAATGGGAAAAACTATGGTCACGGCTGCGATAGCATCCGCTCCAAGCCGGCCCACGAATATGGTATCAACAATATTGAACAGAGTTTGTGCGAGCATGCCCACCGTTATGGGCAGCCCGAGTTTGAACAACCCCCTTTCAGGGTGCGCCATGAGTATGTCAGCCCGTTTTGGTCTTCCCATAAACATCACCAGATAAAAGAGTTAATATTGGCCGGGGGATTTTATAAAATACATGCTAACAGAATGAAAATAAAAAGAACGAGATTGGTTTTTCGGTTTGTATTCGAATGACGCACTCGCGCGCGTCGCCGAATTCACCTCATTAAAACTCCATTATCTTTTTTGAAACGAATTCCTTTATTTCCTGTTCGTCCGGTATGGCGATTGATCTCTTGAATTTCTTCGTGCCGTCAGGCAGGAAGAAACCGCGGGATATCGCTATGAACTCATTCTCCCCCTGTTCAGAGGTCGCTTTCTTTCTCGCAACCTCAAGGAAGTTGTTCTTACCGAACTTTATTTCGTCTGCTTTCAGGGTTTCGAATGTTACCATTTTTTCCCTCCGTTTTTACATTTTATGGTTAATTAACTATATAATTAATATATAAAGCTTTCGATTGCCGGTTTCCCCCGAATGGAAAGCTTTATAAACCCAAATTGTCACTATTTAAGAGTGAAAACTATGGTAGAGGATAATCTCAAGAAAATGAATGAAGAAAAGGCGCACGAAGGGTTAATTAACCTAATAGAAAACTATGGAGGAGAGAATAAGGAATTATTCAAAACGTATATCCAGTCCCTGAAAGAAGAAGCAGATAAATGGAAAAAAGACGAATTGACAGGACTGTGCAGCAAGGGGTTCATGATCCACAAATTGTCGGAAGAGCTTAAAAGGTCTTTCAGGCCTCCGGGTGGTGTAGAAATGCCTGTGGGTAAACGTCCCCCTGTCTCTGTGGGGATGTTCGATGTGGACGAGTTCAAAAGTATAAATGATGAACTGGGTCATCTTGAGGGGGACAAAATCCTCTCCAAAACCGCCGAGCATTTCCTGAAAACTCTGAAACAGGCATTCGGGAATCTCAGAGCAGGAGATTCGGTCGGAAAGTATGTGGGAAGATACGGTGGTGATGAAATCATGCTTGTACTACCCGGAACCTATCTGGCTGATGCACTATCCGTCGCCGAAAGGATAAGAAACAACATATCAAAACAGAGGGACCTCCACGGAATAACAACGAGCGGTGGTTTGACGTCAAGCGATGTTGTTGGAATCCCTCTTATTCTGGGTGAACTCGGAAGGAAGCTGACAGAAATTTACGTTCACGAAGATGGAAATATGGAAAAAAGCGAATGCCTCAAGAAGGTGTTTGATAATTACACACGTAAATCCGGGCTCTCCGAGGACAAAGTGAAGTACATGCTCAAGAACATCCGCGATTTCATTATAATTAAAGAATCGAACAGGAATCACGATCCCATCACAGCGGACTTCGCGAACTTCGAGGAGATGGCCGTGGAATTGATAACACACTACGTGGACAAAGCACTTTACAAGGCAAAGGAAACAGGCAAAAACAGGATAGTTGTGTACAGCGAAGAGGGGTTTGGAAGTTACGATGATCAGGGGGGATGGATCCGTCTCGAATGATTTTAAACTTCCCGTGAAAAACATATTATGCCGTACTTTCTGATTTCTTCCGGGGCAGCGTTCGAGGATGAAGGATTACGGAAAGCGATGGGGCGCTACGCGGACATAACGAAGGGGAGGAAATACGCAAAGTTCCTGATAGCGAAAAGTGTTCCCGTGCGAATGGGTCTGAAAACCGCTAAAGAAGAGGAACTCTGGAGGGAACACGAAAAGCTGATGGTGAAATTCAGAAAGACCCTGAAATCCTGCGACAAAACCGGCAGAAAACCGAAATCCGCGAAAAAATCACTGGTTGATTTGAAATTCGAAATAGCGAAGCGTGTGCTTTCGAGATGCGAGTTTTGCGAGAGAAAATGCGGGGTTAACAGGAAAAAGGAAAGGGGGTTCTGCGGTTTGGGAGAGAAATCGTTCCTTTCGAGCGAGTTCATA
This sequence comes from uncultured archaeon, assembly GCA_964612625.1. Taxonomy (GTDB): domain Archaea; phylum Aenigmatarchaeota; class Aenigmatarchaeia; order QMZP01; family QMZT01; genus CAZTCK01. The sequence continues at coordinate 5,829 of CAZTCK010000034.1, forward strand.
CACACGGGCGAAGAGGCGTGCATAATCCCCTCTCACACCTTCTTCTTCATCGGTTGCAATTTTTACTGTGTCTACTGCCAGAACTGGACGATTTCGAGGCAGATAGAGAAGGGGAAAGAGGTGGACGGGAGAATGCTGGCGGAACTCGCTGTTAAACGAATGCACATGAGCAGAAACATAAACCTCGTGGGCGGAGACCCTATCCCGAATTTGCATACGATCCTCGAGATGCTGAGGAATCTCGAAATCAACAAACCGATAATCTGGAATTCGAATATGTATATGTCAGAGAAAACGATGAAACTGCTTGACGGGGTTATAGATGTCTACCTTGCGGATTTCAAGTACGGAAATGACGAATGCGCGAGGAAACTGTCGAAGGTTCCGGACTACTGGAATGTCACAACGAGGAACCTTCTCCTCGCTCGGAAACATGCGGAAATCCTCATCCGTCACCTCGTCCTTCCGAACCACGTGGACTGCTGCACATCTCGCATACTAAAATGGATAGGGAAAAACCTTGACAACAGAATACGGCTGAATATAATGGACCAGTACCATCCGGAATTCGAGGCGTTTGATTTCGAAGTGGACAGAAGGGTCACACAGGAGGAAATGGAAAAAGCATTCAAACTCGCAAGGAAAAATGGAATCACGAACCTCGAACCCTAAAGCAGCCCGTTTTCTTTAAGTATTTTCGTTATTCGCTCAAGCGAAAGCACAATACCCTCGAACCTCCTGTTCAGGTCGTTCTCAAAATCCTCAGTTTTGTGACGTTTCTGGTCGAAAATCTTAAGTTCCCGCATAACGTTCTCCAGGGTTTCGCAGAGTACATGAACTTCCGGGCCTCCGAATTTTAAACGTGTTTTCAGGAGTTCTATTTCCTGGTCAATTCTCTCGAGCTTCTTTTCCATCATGATTTCACACCTCCGTTGCCTCAGGGGGCTCGGGCATTCCCTCATGCACCATATCTTCCAGTCTCTTCACCCTTCTCGCTGTCGGCGGATGGGTTGAGAGCATGCCCGCAAACCCCTCCCTTCTGAAAGGATTTACAATCCACAGGCATTCGAACGCGAGCGAACCCTCCATGGGATTGTGCCTTGCAATCTCGTTCATCTTGCTGAGGGCATTCGCCAAATCCATGGGCTTTCTGGAAAACCTCGACCCGTAGTAGTCCGCCCTGTACTCCCTCTCCTCGGAAATTGCCAGTTTTGTGAGGAGCAGGGCAAGCGGGGCGAAAACAACAGTTGAGAGGAGAACATTGGATATGACCGCTGTGACGCTCTGTATGAAGATGTCCCTGTTTGCTATGTGCCAGAGTTCATGCGAAATTACGCCCTCTATCTCCCCCCTGTTCATGCTGAGCAGGCCTTCTGTAAGACATACTGCGTATTCCTTCCCCCTCCCGGTTGCAAAGGAGTTGGGAAGGTCTATGGGCAGTATGTAAACCTTTGGTTTCGGCACCTTTGCATTCCTTGCAAGTTTCTTGACCATTTCGTCCAGCCATTTTTCATTGCACGGCTTTGCCCTGTACTTTTTGAGAATGAATCCAGGGGAATACCAGTACGAGAAGAGGTCAAGGGCAAGAGAAAAGAAGAAGAATGCAATCCCCATTTTCACCGCGCCTTCCAGACCCCATATACTGCCGACAGCCGCCCCCACCCCGGTGAAAACAGCAGTGAAAAAACCGGAAAGTGCAAGCACCCTGAAACCCATGGGAATCCCTGATAAACTATTGTTTTCTTAACAATAAAAATAGCTATTTTTCAAAGAACTTCTTTTTTGGTTTCATGCCCTTCTTCTTGAAAGAATACGGAAACTCCCCGGCCCTTTCGTACCCTTTCATGTAGGTTTTCGTCTTTGGCGGGGTTTCTATGGTTTCTCTTTCAACTGGTTTTTCAAACTCCTCCAGCGTTGTCTGGCCCTTCCCCCCCGAGTGTTTCAGCTGTCCTATCCTCTTTAAATGGAATTTTATCCGGGTGACCAGGTTTTTGAACTTGCCCGTTACGGTTATCTTTTCCCTTGGCACATACCCCATAACCGGATGATATCCTCTCTTTGGCGGGAGCAGAAGGTAAACGAGGAATCCCCCAACCACAATTATCACAACCAGTATTGCAACGAGCGTGATGATATCCGGGGCGAATCCGCCCCCTCTGACCGATTCTATCTGCTGCCTGAATTCCGTGAGGGAAGAATTCGCCTCCTTCAGCAGGCTGTAAGCGTCCACGTAGTTTTCCGCCTTTATCTTTTCTTCTGCATCCCTGAATATGTTGAGCAGACGATAATATGTTCTGTTCGCAAGCGTGTAGTTCGCATCCGAACTCGGGGGAAGCTGGCTGAAAAGCGAGGCAAGGGAAGCAAAAAGATTTTTGAGTTCCTCATACGTTTCGTTTATTTCTTTCTTCTCCTCCTCTGTCGGTTCAATCACGAGCTCGATGGTTTTTGTGGAATAAATGCTCGCATTATCGCTCACGTACGCCTTCAGCGTGAATGTGTACCGCCCTATCTCGGCCGTATCCGAGGCGGAGAAGTTGACGGTGAAAACGCCCGCGTTCCCGGGGTCCAGAGTGTAGCTGGTCGGGGTGATATCTATGGTCAGGCCTTCCAGCGTTTCAACGACTTCGAGTTTTGTCACCCTCGTGTACCCGCCCTGGTTCTTGACCGTGACCTTCGTGGAATTCGAACCACCCTGCAGAATATGAAGTTCCTCGCTGTAATCCTTTATCAGGAACTCATTCGAATAGCTGTAACACTGATGATTCTTCACGTACCCTTCCGGACAGGATATCGAGACGCATGACCCGCTTGAACACTGCTCGGTGTCCGC
>CAZTCK010000035.1:0-8407 GCA_964612625.1 uncultured archaeon
CCTGAAATCACACAGCCGTCATGCCGCCGGTCTGTGACCGGCGGTTGTTGACATTACATGCCCTCTTCCATCAGTTCCTCCTTCTCCATTTCTATCGCCCCGGTTTTAATGAGGGGCTCCCTGCAGAACCTGCAGTAATAGACCTTCCCCTCAAGTTTTTTGTACTTCCTGTAGAAGTAATAGGCCAGAGGACCTGTTATGACAAGGAGGGGGATGGAGACTATGAAAACAGCGACAAATATGCACAATATCAGCATTATGTGAAAATCCGTTTTGTAAGAATCCGAATCACGTATGCTGTAGCTGCGGTTGCACTTTCTGCATATGTAGAGCCCGACGGCCATATTTATAATTTGTTCTGAGGGCTAAAAAACTATCCGAACTCGCTCAGACTGCTCTGCTTTCCCCGAACTTTCCTTTCCCCTTTCAGTTCATAGAGCACTTTTTTCATAAGCCTTTCCTTCCTGTGTGCAGTCCAGTAGTATGCCTCGTCTCTCGTTCTTTTTGCCATAAGTATGATTATCCTCCCCACCTTTGTCCTTCCCACCCTCCCCCTTCTCTGGATCGAACGTATTTCGGAGGGAACAGGTTCGTAGAAAACAGCGAGTTCCATCTCCGGTATGTCTATCCCCTCCTCGCCTATAGAAGTGGTCACAAGCACGTTGTACTTCCCCTCCCTGAACTCCTGAATGCGCTCTTTCTGCTGTTTCTGCGTCATGCCTTCTCTCTGTCCCATGAACTCTGCCGGTCTTACCCCTTCTATTTCCGAGAGCGTGGCCACAATCTCCCTTACCATCTCCCTGTAATTTGCGAACACGATTATCTTGGAGGAGGGGTTTTTGGAAATTTCGCTTCTGATTATTTCACAGAGTTTGCTCATCTTCGGGTGTTTGTATCCCTCACCCCCAAGTCTGTCCGCAAGCACCATCGCCCTTTCCGCGTCCCTGTCTTTCAGAATACTCCTGGACGACCTTGTGCCGTCCCTCGAGAGTTTCGCAAAATAACTTCTCAGCGACCCGATGCCCTGCGTTTCGAGAAGTCCGAGTGCATGCTCTATCTTTATTGCCTGGGAGACGAGAGAGACTCCCCAGAACTTCCTGTACCCCTCGGTTTCCTGCAGCTTTTTCTGGAGTTCGAGAAGGTCTTTCTTTGTAACGAGGCTCGCGGGTTTCGAGAAACCCATCTTCTTCAACTTTTCGAGCCTTTTTCTGTACGCCTTCCTGAGACGTTTCCCTACTTCCGTAAACTTTTCCGGCAGCTCCACGTATACCCATTCCACCCTTTTTTTCTTGACCCACGGCTCCACGTCTGCATCACTCTCGGTTCGTATCTCAACCCTGTTTATGCCGAGGTTTCCCATTATTTCTCTTATCTTCTCCTTGGTCCCTCCGGGCGATGCGGTAAGGCCGAGAATTCTCGGATTTTTTGCCACCTTAAGATATTCTTTCGCTATATAGGGATAAGCGTAATCCCCTATGGAGTGGTGTGCCTCGTCAAAGACTACCAGGGAAAAATCAGAAAGGTCTATTTCCCCTCTTTCGAGGTCGTTCCTTATAGTCTGCGGAGTAGCGAATATCAGGCGGGCTTTCCTGTAAAGTTCTCTCCTCTTTTCGGGTTTCACCATTCCGGTAACGAGAGCAAACTCGGTCTCGGGAAGGTTTATGGCTTTCCTGAACGAGTTGAAGTGCTGTTCTATCAGCGGTTTGGTGGGGGCGAGGACAAGGATTTTCGAACCGGGATACTTCTCGAGTCTGTAAACCGAAAGAACTATCGCTATCGGGGTTTTGCCAAGACCTGTGGGAAGCACGCAGAGAAGGTCGGTGACTGCTGCCTGACCGAGTATCGCCTCCTGGTAGAGCCGCGATTCAATAGAGCCTTTTTTTATAAGAGGATGCTCAACGTATCTCATGATTAAGATTTCCGTTTCGGTATTTAAAACAAAATGCGAAAATTCATATAATGAAAATGAGGATAATCCCCGTGGTCAGGGCGCTGGTAGTCAAGGATGATAAAATCCTTCTGGGCAAAAGGGAGATGAACGACGGATTTCTGCCCGGTTACTGGACAATACCCGGGGGTAAAGTTGAGCCAGGAGAAAGGTTACTGAACGCGCTGAAACGCGAGATGAAGGAGGAAACAAACCTCGATGTCGAAAGGGCAGAGCTCGTGAAAGTGGATGAGCAGTTTCATGACGACCATCACCACATAATTTTCTATTTCAGAACGCATGTCTCCGGAAATCCCAAACCCGGAAGCGAACTGGACGATATCTCGTGGTTTCGCGGGAGCGAACTGAAAAATCTGGAAATGCTCGAGAGGGATAAAAAATTAATTTCCGGGTTGCTCGAAGTTTTATTAAAAGGACGGGACAATTATTAAACAGCACGCCCGTTTCGTTTTTCGTGATTCCCATGGCGAAAAAAACAATAGGTCTGATAGAGAAGGTCAGAATTCACGGAAAGGGGGACGTGGTAGAAGCCGATGCGCTTGTGGATACCGGAGCGTCCATGACTTCCATAGACCTGGCGCTCGCCAGCAAAGCGAAACTCGGTCCTGTAGTGAGAACCTTCAAGACAAAGGCCCCGATAACAAAAAAGATTGACTGCAGACCTGTGGTCAGGGTTACGATAGAACTCAAGGGAAAGAAATTCAGAATAGAGGCGAATCTGAACGACCGCTCCCACATGAAGTATCCGGTCCTCATAGGAAGAAATCTCCTTTACGGAAATTTTGTGGTGGACATTTCAAAGAGCCCGAGAATCGTGAAGCAGTAATATTATGATAATTATTTTTGCTGCGTGATTTCCTGAACTCTTGCAATCCATGGGTACGTTTTCCTGACCTCGGATACGAAATTTTCCGGGGCGTAAACACCGAGTTCTGAGATTATGGCCGATATGAGATCAGGGTCAACCCTTTCGAATGCCATGTTTGATATCTCCACCCCGCGGGGAGGCCTCCTCCAGACCTCCCTTGCCGAGCGCCTTTCAATAGGCTCCGGTATTCCGTACACCGAGAGCGGGTCGAATTTCCAGGAATCTGCCAGAACGTAAACCGGCACACCGTACCTTTCTGCCATCATGGCGAACATCTCACTCCCTATCTTGTTTATAACCTTTCCCTCGCTCGTTATCGCATCCGCCCCTATGAGCATAAGGTCGCAGTCTTTCAGGGCGATTCTCGCCCCGGAATCAACGAAATGCTTTACCGGTATTTTCATTCTGGCCAGCTCCCTTGCGGTTATTCTTCCCTGAAAGAGCGGTCTGGTCTCGGTGTTGTACACAACGAAATTTTTTCCCTGCTCCTTCGCTTTTCTGAGGGCGCCCATAACACTTGAAGAATGGCAGTGCGTGAATACATTCATGCCGTTTTCAATCTTGTTCGAACCCATATCGGCTATGGACTTCCCGGCTATTTCAAGATGGTAAATTACCTGCCTGCAGGCGGAGAACATCCTGTTCATGAGACCGTTCACGCTTCCCTCCCTTCCGGTCTCCATTACCACAAATCTCATGCAGTTCCTCAGCAGGGGCTCGGTTGGTCTTGCCCCGGAAAGTTTTTTCGAGGCAGAGAAAAGGGCGGACAGAAACACGTCCGGCCTCCTGAGTCTCCTTTTCGAGAAATACAATCTTATTGCCTCAACCGAGGCCTTTGCGATGTTCTCTGCTCCCTGTATCTTCACGGACTTTATGTCCCTGACGGCTTTTTCTATCGCATTCATAATCAGGAAATTTATCCCTTGACAGGTTTGACTTTAAGTCCTATCCCTTCCAGACGTTTCTTGAAATTGTTGAGGGCGAGGTTTATATCTTCCAGATTTCGTCCGCCCGTGCATATTATCTTCCCTGAACCGAAGAGGAGAAAGGCGGTCCGCGGACTTTTCATCCTGTAAACCAGGCCCGGGAACTGCTCCGGCTCGTACTCCACGTCTTCAAGCGACATCGCTATTTCCTCCAGCATGAGCTTTGGCCTGACCTCTATTTTGGTGGACGCAACTATGTTCTCTATGTTTATTCTGAACTTTTTCGGCATGGATATGCCCGTTTTTTGAATGTCCCTCACTATCTTTCTCATCGCCTCTTTCGCCATGGATATGCTCTTCGCTCCGGTGCAGACGATCTTGCCCGAAGAGAAGATGAGAGCGGCAGCCCTGGGGTCCTTTATTCTGTAAACCAGGCCCGGGAACTGCTCCGGCTCGTATTCGGTGTTTTCCATCTTCTCCACGAGTTTGTTGAGCACTATCTTTCTCCCGAGTACGGCAAATGCCACGACATTCTCAACCTTTATGGGAAACTCCACCACGAGAAACACCCTTACTTATAATATTGGACGATAAACTAATTAATTATATATCCCCGGAGCCGGCCGCCGCGAGAAGCGTGGTCTGCTTAACCCCGGATTTGGCGTTTTCCTTCGCCGTCTCATTCTCCCCTGTTTTCGTCAACCTCCTCATCACCTCCTCTGCTTTCCCCTCGGCGAGGAGTTCGAAGATGTTTTCGAAGATTCCGGGGTCCAGTCCGGATTTTTTCAGGTTCTCGAGCAGAATTTTTCTTCCCATCTCCTCAACGGATAGTTTGTGCTCCTCCAGCGTCCTGGCCGGCAACTTCATCTCCGGCTTTTCTCTCCTGAGCGAGAGTATGAGTTTCTCCCCGAACTTCATCTCTATTTCACCCACGAGCGTGTCTCCTACATTTCCCTTCAAATCAAGTCTGACTACAGGTTTCTTGTCGGGATTCTCTTTCAGGATATTCACAAGCACACTCTCTATAGTTTCCGCGTCCGGATTTTCGAATGTCCTGCAGTACACCCTTCTCTGGTTTTCGAGTTCTACCCAGTACATCCTCATTCCCCCCTCCTCATACACTTCTGAAAATCCCACCGGCCTGTCTCCGCCCGCGGGGGGATTTGTATCAATGATCCAGAACCCCTTCGGCTTTTCTGATTCCTCTTTCAGCTGGGTGGGAATCAGCGAGCCGGTGAGAAGGAAGGGCTTTCCTCCGTATTCGCTTTTCCCTGCCTCGTGAACATGTCCGTTTACGTACATGTCAAACCCCTTCGGTATTTTTTCCAGTTCAAGGAGATGGGGGGCGTAAACAAATCCGCTAACGGACTGGTGAAGGAGAAGTATGTTGAAACACCCGTGAACGGGTTTCGGGTTCCAGTTAAGAAGTACCTGCTCCGCGTACTGGTCCGGAACGCCGGACATTCCGTGGACAGCGAGCCTTTCGTTTCCCTTTTCGAATATCACCCCGTTGCAGTGGAGATATATCAGAAATCCCGCCTTCTCGAGCGCTTCCACTGGATTGAGCAGCCCTTTCGTTCTCCGTTCATGCGTTCCGTGTATTGCCACAACCGGAATCCCCATGAGCGCGATATCTGAAATTTTCGAAATATCCTTCTCTATCCCCTGCACGAGTTTCACGTCCGTCTGCACAAGGAGGGGTTTCGCGAGGAGTTCCATCGCCTTCGCGAACGTTTCGGTATCAGGGTTTCGCGTGTCAAAGATGTCCCCGCACATGAGGATAAGGTCACATCCCTTTGCCTTTTCCATCGCCTCCGCGAACGCTTCGTACGGGTCCTCCTCGCGTTCGCTCCCCTTCCCGAACCCGAAATGGAAGTCCGAAAGTATCGCAATTCTCATGAATAAATAAGTCGGGAAAGGAATTAAAAAGGATATAGTTATTTAAAATTTCGCACACATCTTATTCAAAAGGGTGATGTTATGGGAGATTTTCAGGATATGGAAAATGAGCAGAAGCGAGTAAGAAAACTTGGCGGTTATGAAGTGAGATGTGCAGACGCGGAAAAGTGTATCCCGAACGGGATGTACAGGAACTGCTCCTTTAAAGACATCTGCAGCACATACGCCTCTTTCGAAAATGAAAACAGAGTGAGAAGTGACGGTATAAGCGAGAGGGCGAAGAACATCAAAATAGAATGGGATCACTGCTGATTTTTCACATCCATCCTATTTCCGTATCATCCGTCCTCCATCTCGGGTCGACATCATCCGAAACCTTCTGTCCTGATTTTTTTGCGAGAATCCCCGTCCAGGCAATCATTGCTCCGTTGTCCCCTGAGAATTCTCTCGGGACAACTTCGAAATTCGCCTCCCTTTCCTCGCACATGGTTTTCAGCATCCCCTGCAAACGCTTGTTCGCCGCCACGCCTCCTGTGAGGAGAACCTCGTCCTTCCCCAGATGCGCAAGGGCCCGCTCCGTGACCTCCGTGAGCATGGAAAAGAAAACCTCCTGTATCGAGAAACAGAGATTTTCGGGCTTCTCCCCCCCTTCGTATTTATTTATGCACGCGGTCAGAATTCCGGAAAAAGAGAGGTCCATCCCTTTAACGACGTAGGGAAGGTCAACCCATTTCCCCTTCCTGGCGAGTTCCTCGACTTTGGGAGCCTGCGGGAACTCGAAACCCAATGCGCGTCCAAACTTGTCGAGAGCGTTCCCTATACCCATGTCCATGCACTCCCCAAAAACGCGATAGCGTCCTTCTGAAAACGAGATTATCTGGGTGTTCCCGCCTGAAACGTAAACGACAACGGGGTCTTTGAACCCCGAGGAGAGTCTTCCGATTTCTATGTGCGCAACGCAGTGGTTCACGCCCACCAGCGGTATGGCGTGTCTGGAGGCGAGGGATTTCACGAACTCGAGACCGCGGTAGAGACACGGGGGGAGACCCGGTCCCCTCGAATACGCAATCACATCAATATCCTCCATTTTCAGACCGGATTTTTTGAGGGCATTCTCCAGAACGCTTTCTTTCGCCTCCTCGTGGTGCTTTGCCGCCTCCATGGGGACGATGCCCCAGCCCTTTTTCGGTCTGTACACAGATTTCTCATTCGCCAGGACGTTTCCCTTTTCATCACATATTCCTATCCCGAAGGTATGCGCAGTACTCTCTACACCCAAGCATATCATGCCCGCCCTCATAACTCAAATTACCCCCATATTATAAAAATATGTATTTCTCGGCAAAAGTATATATTTAATCACATGAAATTAGAATTACAGGTGTCATGAATGGGGGAAAGAAAGGAGGTTGAGGAACTCACGGTCACGAAATCGGGAGATTTCTCCGAATGGTATAACCAGGTTGTTCAAAAAGCGGGTCTGGCGGATTATGCCCCTATAAGCGGGTGTATGGTAATAAAACCGTATGGTTATGCTATCTGGGAGAAAATACAATCATGGTTCAACCGGAAACTAAAAGATACCGGAGTGAAGAATGCGTACTTCCCCCTGTTCATCCCCGAGAGTTTCCTCAAGAAGGAAAGCGAGCATTTCGAAGGATTTGTTCCCGAGGTTGCGTGGATAGAGAAGAAGGACGAGAAAGAGGAGCGTTATGCCCTGCGGCCGACATCCGAAACCATAATGTACGATTCGTTCGCAAAATGGATACGCTCTTGGAGGGACCTCCCCCTGAGAATAAACCAGTGGTGCAACATCGTCCGGTGGGAGGTGAAGGCAACCCGCCTTTTCCTCCGCACAAGGGAATTTTTATGGCAGGAGGGTCACACCGTGCACGCCACCAGAGAGGAGTGCGAGAAAGAGACCGAACTCCGCGCGAATCAATATAAAGAATTAATGGAAACCCAGCTCGCTGTCCCTGTTCTCAAAGGGAGGAAATCGAAAAGCGAAACCTTCGCCGGAGCTGAATATACCATAGCGCTGGAAGCTTTGATGCCGGACGGAAAGGGTCTGCAGATGGGAACGGCGCACAACCTCGGCCAGCATTTCGCAAAGGTTTTCAACATACGTTTCCGCGACAGGGACAGGGAAGAGAAACTGGCATGGCAGACATCATGGGGCATAACCACGCGTTTGATAGGTGCTGTGGTAATGGTTCATGGTGATGATAAAGGCCTGGTTCTCCCGCCAAATGTTGCGCCCATCCAAGTCATAATAATCCCGATTTATGACAACAAAACAAAGGAGAAAGTCCTGAAAGAGGGGGAGAAACTCAGAAAAAAACTCTTTTCGAAATTCCGGATTCATTTCGATGACAGGGACGTGTATTCTCCAGGATGGAAGTTCAACGAGTGGGAACTGAAAGGCGTTCCTCTCAGGATAGAAATAGGTCCGAGAGATATTCAAAAACGACAAGTCGTTCTTGTAAGAAGGGACACGGGAGAGAAGAAAGCGGTAAAAGAGAAACACGTTGCTGAGGCAATCAAGAAAACGCTCGACCTCGTACAGGAAAATCTCTACAACCGCGCAAAGAAATTCCTTCACGAAAACATAAAAGATGCGAAGGGTTTTGGAGAGCTCGAGAAATTGATTAAAAACAGGAAGATGGTAAGGGCGTACTGGTGCGGGAGCGAAGAATGTGAAGAGAAGGTAAAGGAAAAGACAGGTGCTACAATCCGGCTGATAAGCGACGAACACCCGAAAGAGGG
>CAZTCK010000036.1:0-8006 GCA_964612625.1 uncultured archaeon
GAGATAAAGCCGTCAAAGGAAGCAGTAGAAAAGTACATAGACCGTGCGCCCAAACGAATAAAAAGGGTGGAGAACGCGAAAATGTACATGGTTGCAGAGGACTGCTATTACGCGATGCTCGAAAGCCTGCAGGCAGTCCTCATGTTTCTGGGCAAAACCCCTCCGCGACCCTCAGAGGCAGCGGATTCCATGAGGAAAACGCTCGTGGAAATGAACCTTATCAAACCGGAGTACGCGGACTGGCTGGAGGGGGTGATAAAGAGAAGGAAGGAGGTCGAGCACAAGCACATAAAGAAAATCTCCGGGAAAGAGCTTGACGAGTGGATAGAAAGGGCAAAGAAGTTCGTGAAGGAGATGCAGAAAACGCTCGTTCGGATCGAGGTTCTGAAGCGTGAGAACCTGATTGAAAAATCATATGCCATCATGGCGGAGACCATCCTGACTGTTCTGAAATCCCTCAACAAGATGCCCAAGAAGGGCGAATCGCTGAGCGAGTATTTCGAGGAATATGTCGTGAAACCGGGCCTTGTTTCCAATAAATACCTCGAAGTCTTCAACGAACTGGAGAAGATGAAGAAGCTCGTGAAGGAGGGGAAAATACTCGACCTTTCGAAACAGGATATTCTCATGCACAGGGAATACGTCAGGAAATTCATACGGGAGGCCGGGAAGATACTGAGGGGGAAGATAAAGACGTGATGTCTTATTTTCTCTTTTGAATTTCTTCAATTATTCGCTCCACAACCTCCTCCGGCGTGAGGTTTGTGGTGTCTATCACGAGGTCGAAGTGTTTTTCATCCGCGAAATCGTCAATCCCGTAATACTTCCTGTACCTCAACCTGTCGTTTTCCATCCTTTTCTTTATCCCTTCTATCTCTTCTTCCACACTTCCCTTTTTCTTTTCATCCGGTCTGGGGTCCCTGAATATCCGCTCAGCCCCTGTTTTCAGATTTACCTTGAGGAATACCTTGAATGAATGTGGAATGAAATAAAAACCGAGTCTGCTCTCTATCACGAAGTTGTCCTCTTTCATCCCTAATTTTTTCTGGTATTCATCCGCCTCTTTATCCGTCCATTCCTCTTTCATCCCCAGTTCGTTCAGTTCGTCAATCGTCAGCCCGTGTTCCATCGCCATTTTCCCGCGCAAATCCCCGATGGAGTAGAATTTGAATCCGAGTTTTTTCGCTAAAAGTTTTCCCACAGTTGTTTTTCCGGAACCCGGCATACCGGAAATCGTTATTATCATCTCACCATGTCCCCCAGTTCCTGCAGTATGTCCACTATATCTTTTTCCCTGTTAGGGGTTTCGAATATGAGAGTTCCCTTTATATTGAGGGCCTGAATGGACTTGATCAAATGCTCGAGTTTCATGTCAGAACGGGCAACTGGCCTGTGCTGTATCCCCCCGGAAGGCCCGTAGGATATTCCGGAGAAAATGAAATACGCCTCTTTCAGCCAGTACTGCCCCACTTCAGCGCGAACCTTGTCAAGAATCCTCCTGAAATCGTTCTCATTCGTCAGCGCACCGGCGCCTCTTGCGTGTATGTGGGCCCAGTTCAGGACAGGTTCTGTTTTTGTCGTTCTCCTGACAATATCCACCACGTCCTCTACGCTTCCAAGCTCTCCCACTCTTCCCGTTGTCTCTATTCCTATTTTAGAGCGTATTCTAAGCTCGTTCACGATTTCGTTTATCTTGTAAACAACGAGTTTGGAGGACTGCTCTTTTGGCATGCGGGAATAGAATGTCGGGTGAATGACGAACGTCCTCGCATCCATGACGTTCGCTATATTACAGTATATCTTGAACACGTTGTCCAGCATCGGCTCCTCGGGAAGGGAGTGGTTGTGAATCGAGAGTTCGATGTTGTATTTCGAAGCGATGGTTTTGATTTTCAGAAGACTGGTGTAGTGTTCCTTGTAAAGGTCGGATATGTCCTCTATGTTCTCAAACAGCTCTTTGGGGAGGAGAAACGCCCGAAATCCGACTCTGTAAAGGTCTTCCAGAACACTCAGCGCCTCGTTTGCATTTCTCACTACGGGTATGTTTGAACTCCCGTAGGCTACTCCTATTCTCATTCCGAGTCTTTCCTGGATTTTGAGGCTCTTCTTTCGGATAAGCATACACACCAACTTCCGTCTTTCGAAAGACGGCCATGTCCATAAACCATGCCGTCAGTCCACATTTATTATTTGTCCGAGCGTATAGAAATAGGTTAGCGATGACCAAAATGTTTAAACATGAATTAGTTCATGCCCATAGCCAGATATTTTTTTGTGACCGCGTCGCCCCGTCCCCTGTAACCCATACGAAGGACGTCGGCAGCAGAGTTCAGACCCAGGTATTCCAGCGCACGCCTGACCCCCCTTGCGAACCAGTTGTATGTAGTTTCCTCGTCTGTTGTTTTTCTGCCCATTACCTCATCCGTGAAATTCACGTTGAATCCCTCTACCGCCGCTACTGCCTTTTCCTCCTCCCCGTTTCGAAGGGCCGGCTCCATGAGCTGCTCGTTCAGACTCCTTCCGTAATGGTCTTTTATTTTCTCTGCTACTTTGTGCCCGTATTCGTGCGCAAGTGTCTCCTCTGCCTTTTCCGGGTCCTGGAGCGAATCTATCATTGCCCTGTAGAACCTCATGAGCTTCTGGAGGGGTTTTCTTATCTTCGGGTGTTTCTCCATCAGTTTGTTGGCTGTCCTTATTCCGTATTTGTAGATACTTATCAGTTTTTCATTTTCCCTGCTCCCCGGGACCATGGCCTTGTAAAAGGTGATGCCATCGGTTTCCAAGTTGTATGAGGCCCCCACATTTCCCACAGGAAGGACGTACCAGCCATCCCTGTCCAAAAGCAACATTTTTTCCACGGGCGGCATCTCCCTGATTTCGAGGTATGAGGGCAGACCAACCGGTTCCAGTCCTTTCTTTACGAGATATTTGTTGACCTTTTCACGCGCGCTTTCTGAAATTTTGATTATTCGCGATATCACAGGGTCATGATAGTCCCCGCATACCAGTTTCATGTCTGGTTTGTATTCCTGGTATTTGGAAAGGAGAACAGGACCGTTAGCCGGGACTGTATTAGAGAATAACCTCTCTTCCATCTCCCTTACAAAGTCCTCAGTCCCGAATCTCTTTTCCGTTATCATTTCTACTTCCTCTCTTATAATACTTTACCAACAATATTTATATTCGAATGTTCCTTTATAAATCTTTGCCACTTACAGGTGGTCAAATAACTAACATGCAGGTTTTAATTTATATCCCCCCTGCCAATATGTTATTATGAAGGTCGAGGAGATTCTGAACAGGAATGTGGTCACGGTTGAACCGGATATCACACTGGAAGAGGCCGCGAGAAAGATGGTCGATGAGGGAACGAAGTTCCTCATAGTCACGGAAAATGAAAAACTTGTCGGCATAGTCACGGAATGGGACTTTGTAAAGAGACTCGCTTCCGAAGAAAGGTTTGATGAAAAGGCGAAACTCGAAACCATAATGACCAAAAAGGTTATAGTCATACCCCCTGACACAGAGATAGGAGAAGCCGCTGAAATAATGGCCGCCAACAACATAAAAAAGCTTCCGGTTGTGGAGGGCAACGTCCTGATAGGGGTCGTGACCGCGATGGACATTATAGCTGCCGAACCGAAACTCATAGAACAGATAAGCGAACTTGTTCTGACAGGCGGAAAACAGAAACCCGTCGCAGGATAGGATTACAGCAGAGAGGCGACAAACATTACAAATCCTGAAGCCAGCGGAATCGTGAGGTTGTCGTTGAGTTTCGGGAGAAGCTCGGCCATGCACGCCGCCAAGGCACCGGCCAGAGAAATGTGAGGGGGGACGAAAAACATACCGGATACAAGCGAACCGGCAAAGCACGCCAGAGAACCTTCGAGGCTCTTTCTCCCTATCCTGTGTCTGCCGAACTTCATGCCAACCAGTGTTGAGAACGAATCGCCCACAGCGAGCATGGCACAGGCAGCAGAGGCGAGAGAAACCGGGAAGATGAGAAATGTCAGGGTGAAACCAAGGTAAAAGAACATCGCCCCTGTGAAGGGATTGCTCACATCCTTTCTTTCAAATTTAAGAATGAAGTCCCTGAATCTGGATTCAATTGTTTCAAAAAACCTCTTTTCCTGATGTTTTATGTACCATGAGTAAAGCAGAAAGAAAAGGGTTATCATGGAGAAGTACACAATCGTCGTCCCCCGGCCCACTAGTTGCGCCAGTACCACGAATATCAATCCCGAGAGATGGACCATCTGCCTGGGTATTTCCGTGTCCATATAGTGTTTTTTAAAATGGAAAATATTTAAGCGGCCGTGGACAATATTTAAAAGTGATACAAATGAAGGGTATAAGTCCTGTGATATCCATAATAATCGTGCTGCTGATAACGATAAGTCTGGCAGCGGCTGCATGGACCTACATTTCGGGTTATTGGGG
This sequence comes from uncultured archaeon, assembly GCA_964612625.1. Lineage (GTDB taxonomy): Archaea > Aenigmatarchaeota > Aenigmatarchaeia > QMZP01 > QMZT01 > CAZTCK01. Next base: position 4,444 of record CAZTCK010000036.1, read on the forward strand.
CAGCCTCGTGGGCTCGAACATTGAAATAACCGCAGCTAATTGTCAGGGAGGGGTGAACGCCACAATCTACATCCACAACATAGGAACGAACAGGATTGATCTGAACAACAGTATTGACGTGACAAGAACTGACGGGGGAAGCCCTTCGCTGGTTTACAACAACGGAACAGAGGGCGGCACACTGGTGGAACCCGGAGGGACAGGGAAAATAATAGACACTGCATGCACGACCATTGGTGTCCAGAAGAGATGCGCGTACGACATACTCCATCTGCCTTCGGGGAGGCTTTACCAGACCTTTGTAACTTGCTCCGGTTAGGTTATTTAATTTCTAACCGGAATTATAACTCATGGGAACGAGGCTGAGCAGCACACAGGGGAGACTTTTTGAGATTTTTTTATTTTTGCTTAAACTCGTTATCCTTTCCTTTCCCCTCTACATAATCCTTTCTTTCGAAGGCATTCTTCTCCCGCTTCAGGAAATGGTCAGCGGGAACGTGGCTTTCATCCTCCGCATGCTCGGTTTCGAGGTTTCAAGAAACGGGTTCTTCCTGAAAGCCGGTGATATGGCGTTCCTGATAACCGAAGACTGCACGGGATGGAAGAGCATGATGTTCTTTCTTGCGCTTGTTATCGCTGTCCCCGGAGTTCGCATGAAAAAGAGGGTATGGGGGATTCTGGCAGGAATTCCTGCGATATATGCCGGAAATCTTTTCAGAATTCTGGTGATGATTTTCGTTCTCAAGTTTTACGGTTACGAGACAGCGGAAGCCGTCCACAACTACCTATGGCAGGCAGGGCTGATACTGCTCGTTGTCTTTCTATGGGTTTTGTGGATGCTCTGGGCAGGGAAAATGGAAATAACGTTTTTAAAACGGTTTCCCAAATTAATAAAACCAAGGTGAAGATATGGACGATATTGTCGGTTTAATACCGGCCGCAGGGATAGGAAAGAGATTATATCCCTTTTCCCGCGCGGTCCCGAAAGAGATATATCCCATACTGGGGAAGGCCGTTATTGAGCACACCATAGAAAATCTGAAGGTGGGCGGTGTTAACAGGATTTTTATGGTGGTTGGTTTTCAGAAGGGCGCTCTCATGGATTACGTGGGAGACGGCTCATTTTTTGGGGTTGATGTCGCCTATCTCTACCAGATGAAAAGAAAGGGCCTGGGACACGGAATTCTTCAGGGAAAGAAATGGATAAACACCACGTTCGTCACGCTGCTGGGGGATTCATTCATCGAACCGAAAGATGAGATAAGGGAACTTGTGGAATACCACATAAAAGAAAAACCAATCGCGACCGTTATGGTATTCGAGGTTGAAAGCACGGAAGGTTACGGGATAGCGAAGTTCAGGCACCTCGAGAACGGGGTTGGTGAAATTGAGAAAATGGCCGAAAAGCCGACAGGAAAGCAGGCTGAGGGGCTTCGAACTAACGGGAAATTCTACGCACTCTGCGGGGCGTACGTGTTTGAACCGAAGATTTTTGAGTATCTTGAAAAGACACCTCCGGGGATTAACAACGAAATTCAGTTGACCGATGCCATGATACTCGCTATGAAAAACGGGGAGAAAATCAACGGTTTCGTCCTGAAAGGCAAATACCTTGATATAGGGAAGTGGCGTACGGTGAAAGAAGCGGAGAAATTCATGAGGGAAGTCATGGATGTGGAGAGACATTACGAAGAACGCGAACGGATGATGGAGGTCGTTCGCAAGCACGAGGAAGAGAATGGAAGGTGATACCGTACCGAAAGGTAAACTCAAGATACTACTTTTGTTTGTGAGTTTTCTCATTCTCTCGTTACTCCTTTATTTTTCAGATGTATGGAAGGTCGTGAGTATCATATCCTCCGCGAATCCGTATTATCTCCTTCTCGCCTTCTCCCTTTCGCTTCTCCTCATGTTTGTCAGGACTTTCAGATGGAACGTGTTGCTCAGAAAACTCGATATAAAAATTCATTTTCTCAAACTCTTCCCTGTATACATGTCGGGCATGTTCGCCTCGAATCTGACACCGGGAAAGATAGGAGAGCCCGTTAAAAGTTACCTGCTCAAAAAAACGGAAGGGATTTCGATTTCTCGAACGTTACCATCCGTGGTTATGGAAAGGGTCTTTGATGTATTTTCGGTTATCATAATCTCGCTTGTTGGGCTGGGCATCGTAAAACTTCCGGCAAACGTGACACTCGTTCTATTTGCCATTGTTCTTTTTTACCTCACCGCAATAGTGCTCATGTTTTACATAAGCGCGAAAAAAAGCAGGATTTATTATATGTCCGAAAAACTCTTCAGGTTTTTCCGCTGGCTTCCGGTGGTCGGGAGACTCGAAAGGTTTTTGGAGGGGTTCGCGGAGAAATTTAACAGATCGATAGTGAAATACAAAGACGCCGGCATATCTGTTAAAAATTTCATACTTTCGCTTTTTGTGTGGGGGGCGGAGGGTGTTATACTATATCTTTCCTTTCTCTCCGTTGGCATACCAGTAAACCCACTGTTAGCGGCGTCATTCCTTTCGATTTCGGTTCTTGTAGGCGTTATCTCTTTCCTCCCCGGAGGTCTGGGTTCGAGTGAAGCTGTTATGGTTTTGCTGTTCACATGTGTTTATTCTCTACCCCTCCATTCCGCAACAGCAGCAGTCCTTATATATAGGTTTTTGGGTTTCTGGCTGAATGTGTTTGTTGGTTTTGCGTGTCTGAACTTGCTTAAATTCAAGCATAATTTTTAAAAATGATTGGTAAATGAATTGTTATGAGCAAAAATATTTTGGTCACAGGCGGAGCGGGCTTCATAGGTTCGCATCTGTGCGAGAAGCTGCTGGAAACGAATAAAGTCATCTGTGTTGACAATCTGATCACGGGGAACAAGGAGAACGTAAAGCTCTTCCTGAAGCACCCGAATTTCATCTTCATCGAACACGACGTTACCAGGCCTTTGAAGCTCGATTACGAAATAGATGAAATCTATCACCTCGCTTCGCCCGCCTCGCCCGTGGATTACGCAAAGAAACCAATAGAGACCATGATGGCAAATTCTCTGGGGACGAAGAACGTACTCGACCTTGCGAGGGGAAAAAACGCGCGTATCCTCCTCGCCTCCACCTCCGAAGTTTATGGCGACCCCAAAAAGCACCCGCAGAGTGAGGACTACTGGGGGAACGTAAACCCCATCGGTCCACGCTCGTGTTATGATGAATCCAAGCGCTTTGCTGAGGCGCTGGGTATTTCGTACCATCAGGTTTATGGTGTGGATGTACGCATAGCGAGGATTTTCAACACGTACGGTCCGCGCATGCGCTCCAACGATGGAAGGGCGATTCCGAATTTCGTGACACAGGCGCTGAGAGGTGAAGACATAACGGTCTACGGGAACGGAAAACAAACGAGGAGTTTCTGTTACATCTCGGATATGGTTGAGGGTTTAACGAAGCTCATGTCATCGAAATACAAGGGGGAGGTTTTCAACCTGGGAAATCCGGACGAGAGGAGAATAATAGACGTTGCGAAGATGATAAGAGAGATGACGAACTCGAAATCCAAAATTGTTTTCAGACCACT
>CAZTCK010000037.1:0-7825 GCA_964612625.1 uncultured archaeon
GGTGATTTTTGGTGTGTTCGCCAGGTTGTCTATAAACTGAGTTATTTTATGGTTATTTCAGAAATGAAGTATGTTTTATCCTCTCCAACAACAAAGGAAACTCCGTATACCCCGCTTTCTCGTTGAAATGTCCCGCCCTCTGACGAGAACGAACTTCGCGCCGAGTTTTTCTGCCAGTTCTTTTCCTTTCTCCAGCGGAACGTACGGATCGTTATCTGAATGGAACACTTCGAAGCGAACGCAGTTCCTCCTTATCCTCTCCCAGTCAAAATCCCTCCCGAAAAAAGAAGAATTTATCCTGTCGAATTTCATCCAGAATGGGGAATTTCGGAACAAACACCTCAAAATCCATGGCTTTGAGATTCTCCCTCAGTCAGGATTACCGCCTTCATCCTTTCTTAGCCAGTCTTATGTCATCCCCCACGACCGTTTTTCTTCCGGCATGTTTTGCGAACTTCACGGCATCCCTCGCTATGTCATCCGCTATTTCTTCTATCACGATCGCGAATTCCTTCATCGCGCTTTTCGAAACCCTCTTCGCACCCGCGTCTTTCAGAATCCTCTCGAAAGGAGCGAGCGGCAGCCTTCGCTTTTTCGCACCCATTTTATCCCCTCCTCTGAAAAAGGTTATTCGGTTTTTAAATTTTGTGAAAGTGGTTTATAAAGCTTTTTATCTTTGTCTGTGACTTAAAACTCATGCTTACAGAATTTTGGCATTTTTTCATACGCAAAATTCGATTTAAAGACAAACAGGGTGATTTTTACATTCAAGAACCTTTATAAAGCGACCGGGGTATAAATTTAAACAATAACCGGTATATAGCGAACTTTCGAAACTCGGGAGGTAAATTATGACACAGGCATATTGTGTTAAGTGCAGGAAAAAAGTGGAAATGAAGAATGAAGAAAAGGTCACGCTGAAGAACGGAAAACACGCCCTGAAAGGCGTATGTCCGAACTGCGGGACAAAGGTCTTTAAGATCGGTGGATGGTAAACGGAGTTTCCGTTCTTATGTCTTCGGAGTGAATTGCATAGTTTTTCTTTTCTTGTACCACTCCACCATCTCTTCGAGCTTCCCTATAAAATCGATTTTGGGATTGTATCCCAGCTCGTTCACAGCATTCGAGATATCGTAATTCCTGTTCATCGTGAGAACGCGGAAGTACGTTTTCATTCCGCTGAGACGGGCAAGGAAGCTCACAAGGGTGAAGGGAAGAATTCTCGGTTTCTTTCCGAGCATTTCAACAAGGGTTTCCGCAAATTCCATGAACTTTACGGGCCTCTCATCCGCTATGTTGTAAATTCCCTCGGCTTTCGGTTTCAGTCCGAGCGTAAACGCCTGAGCCACGTTTGAAACGTGGACTATATGAGTCAGATTCCGGGTTTTTGGTACGGGGAAGCCCTTCTCGAGCAAACGGAGGTTTTTCAGCCAGTGCGGACTTCCCTCTCCGTAGACAGGGGCAATCCGGAATATCAGATTTCGCAGACCTGAATTGAGAACAGCATTCTCCGCTTCTCTCTTCGATTCGCCGTACGCGTTTATCGGATTTCTCGGATACGATTCATCCGCCTGCCCCTTAATTTCCCCGTAAACCGAGACCGAAGAGGAAAGAATAAATTTATCCGCTTCCATGCAGGCATTCAGAATGTTTTTCGTTCCCTCCACGTTAACATTGAAGAGAATTTCCTTCGGTTTGGTGTACGAAACCAGTCCTGCCATGTGAACGACGACATCCACGTCCTTCCCTGCATTTTTAAGCGTGTCGGGTCTGGTTATATCCCCCTTTAACACCTCATATTTCGGAAACATCTTCTTCGCTTTTTCGTAATCCCTTGCCAGAATCCTTATGTCTTCCCTTAGCTTCCCTATTTCTTTCGTGACGTTCTCCCCCAGAAACCCCGTTGCTCCCGTGACCAACAGCATATTTATAACTATTGCCCTATATTTAAAACTATGAAAATGGGGAGAGTTGAAGCGTACATACACGACACCATCGAGAAAGACGGGGTGGTGTTTTTCGGTCTGATAGACCCGCTCGAGCAGAAGAATGGGACACCGCTCGAATACGCAAAGGCCTTTGACGAAGGGGGAGCGGATATCATCCTTATAGGGGGTTCGATAGGAGCGGAAGGCGAGCTCCTGAATGATGTGGTAAAACAGATAAAAGAATCTGTGAGCAGGCCTGTTATGCTTTTCCCGGGGAATATAGGAGGGGTTTCAAAATACGCTGACGCTTTGTATTTCATGAGTTTGCTGAACTCGAAAAATCCGTACTGGATAACAGGCGCGCAGGCCCTGGCTGCCCCCATGCTGGTGAAGATGAATATTGAGGCAATTCCCACCTCGCTTCTCATAGTGGAACCGGGTGAGACGGTTGGATGGGTCGGGGAGGCCAGGCCGATTCCCTACCACAAGCCCGATATAGCGGTTGCCTACGCTTTAGCGGGCAAACTTCTCGGGCAAAGGATCACCATTCTTGAGAGGGGTTCGGGCGCTCCGGGCCCTGCCTCGCCCGAAATGTTCCGGGCGATCAAAAACGCTGTCGGCCACCCGGTAATATGTGCGGGCTCGAGCAAAACCTTGGATGACATCAGAACGACTATAAAGGCAGGGGCGGACGGCATACATATCGCTTCTCTCGTTCAGAACTCGGACGACCCGCTCAAAACCGCGAAAAAACTCGTGGAGTTCACGAAAAGCGTGGGGAAGGAAAAACTGAAGAAGTGAATTTTTGGACGTCGCTTTTTTATAACTTTCCCAGAATTTCCTCCGGGGTATCAACCACAGCATCAGGGTCGAACCTTTCGAGCATTTCTTTCGAATGGAAACCGTATGTCACCGCGATGAGTTTTCGGACGTTTGCTGCTTTCCCCGCCAGCATGTCAGCCTCCATGTCACCAACATATGCGGTGTGGCCGGGATTCACGCCCATCCTTTTCATCGCGAGCACTATGATATGGGGGTCGGGCTTGAGTTTCTCCGCATCATTTCCGCCCACCACAGCATCCACGTACTTTTCAACGCCGAACTTTTTCAGCAGAGAATTGACGATGAATTCGTGAGTGTTCGAACATATACCGATTTTGAAATCTCTTGATTTCAGGGTATGGAGAAGCACATCAACCCCCCTGAACATCTCTATCCCGTCCCCCAAACGAAGGAAGTGTTTTTTGTAAACTCTGTTTGCCCTTTCAAATTCGCTTTTCCTTATCCCGAGTTTCATATAGAAGTGCATGTAGTTTCCGTCCACATTTTTCAGGAAATCTGAAAGCGAATTATAGAACTCCAGCCCCATTTCCCTGCACATGGCTTCGTATATCCTGAAAATCGTTTTTTTGGAGTCGGCAATAACCCCGTCAAAATCAAATATAACCGCCTCTATTGCCATTAGATAGATATGGCACGTTCTTTTTAAATATTTAATGTCAATTAAATTCCGAATGAAATGCAGGCCAGAACCGCCCGGAAGGATTCTGTTAATAGGCGGGATTGATGTCGGTCTCCATACATCCATAGCACTGCTGAACCTCGATGGCGAGATAGTTTGTCTGGATACGCTTGTTCATCCGAAAAATTCGGACATACTTGACCATATAACCGATTTCGGCAGCGTTCTCGTCCTCTCCACGGACCGCGTAAAACCGCCGAGCCAGCTCAAGAAAATAGCCTCTGCAATCTCAGCGAAACTCGTTCTTCCTTCGAAGAACATGACCAAGAAGAAGAAGCGTTTGTTGATAGCGAGGTTTGTGGAGGAGGAAATAAAGATGAACGGCCATGAAAAAGCGGCATTGGCCTCCGCCATCTTTGCCTACAAGAAGTTCAGGCCGAACTTCAAAAGACTCAGAGACCGCCTGGAGAAAAAGGGGGGTATAAAGGATTTTGAAGAGGAAAGAAACAGGTTGTTTCTCAAAATGGTAAGGAGTATCTAGACGGGAACCGGAAATGAGAAAAGAAATCCCCGCGGCGCTTTAGGTTACCTGTCGGGAATGTGGCGGTGGATTTACCCGCACCCGCGGGGGATTCGAAATTCTCAGTTTTTCTTTCCGAGCATTTCCGCCACATCCACAAGTCTGTGCGCATACCCTCTTTCGTTGTCATACCAGGACCAGACCGTTACGTGCTTTCCGTCAACCACATTTGTCAGCGGTTTGTCTATTATTCCGGATTCGCTCCTGCCGATTATGTGGGAGGAAACGATTTCCCTGTCCGTGCATGCAAGTATCCCTTTCAGTCTTCCGTTGCATTCCCTCTCGAAAATCTCGTTGACCTCTTCCTTGGACGTTTCCTTTTTCACATTCGCTATGAGTCCCACTATCGAACCTGTAAGAGCACCCGGCACCCGGAATGCGAGGGCGTCAAGTTTACCTTTCAGTTCGGGTATGACCTTGACAACGGCCTTTGCCGCTCCGGTCGAAGTCGGTATTATGTTGGTAAGGAGCGACCTTGCCCTTCTGATGTCTTTGTGAGAGCTGTCAAAAATCCTCTGGTCGTCCGTTGGGGCGTGAACCGTTATGACGAACCCCCTCTCTATCCCGAAATTGTCGTTTATTATCTTCACAACAGATGCTATCGCATTCGTTGTACACGAACCGCAGTCAATTATGTTTTCGCCTTCGGGTATCTCATCGGTGACGCCAAGGACAATTGAGGTTTCTATACCGCCTTTTCCGGGAGCAGAAATTATCACCTTTTTTGCTCCTGCTTTCAGATGCCCTTCTGCCTGTTCCCTCTTGCGAAAAACCCCTGTAGCTTCTATCACTACGTCCACGTTGTGTTTTCTCCAGGGGAGCTTCGTGAGGTCTTCCCTGTTGTTGTACAGGTAAATTTTCTGACCCAGAATTTCTATCCACGGCGTTCCGTCATCTTCCCTGCCGAAGGGGATATCTTCGAAGTGATGCCCGTGGGTGGAATCGAATTTGAGAAGTTCCGTGAAATGCTCCACTCCTTTGTCTTTTTCGATTCCCCTCACGCCGTTAATCGCGACCAGTTCGAGGTCTGTTTTCCCTTCTCTTTTCCTTTCGGCCCATGACCATATGAAATTCTTCCCGGTTCTTCCCGGACCGTTAAGCGCCACTCTTATCCCCATAATCAATCACCTCTCTGTTGTTGAAAAAGCCAGCATGAATTCTGCGCGATTCCCTGAGGGCCTCCAGACCCGGGAATTTGTCCTTTGTTATAAAATCTATGAAGGCCCCGCCGCCTGTGGATATGTGCGTCATCCTTTCCATCATGTTGAGCATCCTCATGGCCGCTATCGAATCCCCCCCGCCCACAAGTGTTTTGGCATCCAGACCGGAGATGAAACTTGCTATGTAAAGCGTTCCCTTTTCATAGGGTTTCTTCTCAAACTTTCCGAGCGGACCCGCCCACACAATTGTTTTCGCGTTTCTCAGGATGCTCTTGTAGCGCACAATTGTTTCGGGTCCTATGTCCATTATTTTCATCCCCTTTCTTACCTCCTCTATGGGAAAGGGTTCCGCCTCCTTCTCGTTTTCAACCATTGCGTCCGCAGGCAGAACTATCTTGTCACCTGCCTTCTCCAAGATTCTTCTTGCATCGTCAAGGAGCTCCTCGCTGTACCTGGAGTCTCCTATTTCGAAGCCCTTTGCCTTCAGGAACGTATTTCCTATCACGCCCCCCATAAGCATTCTGTCGACCTTTTCTATGAGACTTTCTATTGCAAGCATTTTGTCTTCTTTTGCCCCTCCTATAATCGCCACGTACGGCCTTTCCGGATTCTGTATTATGCTGTTTATCATGTTCACCTCTCTCAGAAAACTCAGGCCACAGCATCCGGGTATGAACTTGGGGATGCCCGTGACAGAGGCATGATTGCGGTGGGAAACCCCGAACGCTTCGTTTACATAAATGTCGCCGAGTCTTGCCAGTTTTCTTGCAAACTCCTCCCTTTTGGCATCATCCTTTTCCTTCTCTTCCGGATAAAATCTCACGTTTTCGAGAAGAACAATATCCCCCGGTTTCATGTTCTTCACATGTTCGTACACTTCATCCTCCACACAGCCGTCGAGCTTTTTAACCGGTATGCCGAGTATTTCCGACAATTTCTCCGCCACCACGTCCATCTTCAGCTTTTCTTCTCTTTTCTTGGGTCTTCCGAGGTGAGCAAGCAGAACAAGCTTTCCGCCGTTGTTTAAAACGTAGTTGAGTGTTTTCAGTGTGGCGGATATTCTTGTGTGGTCCCTGACTCTCCCCTCCTCATCGAGCGGGAGATTGTAATCAACTCTCATGAGAACGGTTTTCCCGGCAACGTCAACGTCCTTTATGTTTCTGAAATCCATTTTCCCACAAAGTATGATAATGTAATATATTGTATGACAACCCTTAAAAAGCTTACGCAAATCTAACGAGCACGTGCTTTTTCTCCTTTTTCTCCCTCGTGATGTAAACGAACTGCGTGTCTTTCGAGACCGTACACCCTCTCAGATTTGAGTTTTTCAGAATCTCCTCGACTTCGCTCTTGGTATAAGAAGAAGCAAAGGACGCTTTCATTTCCCTGTAAACCTTCTCGTTTTTGACAACGTAGGAGAATGTTTTCAGCAGCGGCATCATCACCCCGAAAGCGTCCCTTCTGAGGTCGCCTATCACGAGAGCGCCCTTCACCTTCAGAACCCTTTCGACTTCATTAAGAACCTTTACCGGATTCTCCCAGTGATGCATATCGAATCCGCTCACTACCAGGTCAAAACTCCTGTCTTCAAAGGGGAGGGATTCCTGGCTGCCCACAACCCACCTTATCTTCCCGTCTACCATGTCCTCCTCTGCAAAATTCCTTCCAATATCCGCAAACTTCAAACTCTCCTGAAATCCTGTTATTTCGAATTTGTAATCCTGTTTTGCCAGCGAGATTGCGCACAGGCCAAACTGCGTTCCGAGGTCGAGAACCCTTCCTCCGTTCACACCGAGGTCCAGGGAGGAGAAAACGAGATTTTCATAAAAATATCCGAGATTTTTTCTTGCCACCCTTGCGAAATCTTCGGCGTTGTCAGCTCTCAGGACTGCGTCAACCGCCCTGTCCTTCATTCTGTCGAGAATTATCTTCTTCGCCTTCTCACTTAACTCCGAGTTTTTTCTTTGCATTCTCGCTCATCCTCTCCGGAGTCCACGGGGGGTCGAAAACCAGTTCAACTTCAACCTCCACCCCGTCAAATGCGGATTTCAGGGCGTTCTCGACCTCGTGCACAAACATGGAGTGCATGGGACATCCGGGATTTGTCAGGGTCATTTTTACGTGTATCTTATTTTCTTTTATGTCGACATCATAAATAAAGCCGAGGTCCACGATGTTTATCCCTATTTCAGGGTCAACCACGTTTTTGAGAACGTCGAGAACTCTTTCCTTCTTCGGTTCCATCAGAAAACCTCCTTGGGTTTATTGATATTATGTGGGCGCTCGCTTTTATACTTTCCGGCAGAAACTCTTTTGGGCTTAAGTTTTTTAAATTACCATCACATAGTGATAATATGAGCAGGCTCGGTGTATTTGATGTTGACGGGACTTTATCCAGAGGTTTCTACATAGTGGAATTCCCTGAGGTGCTGTACGGGGAAGGGTTGTTTTCCATGGAAGAGTTACACGGAATAGAAAGGCTTTTCAGGGAATATGAAAAAGGGGCTTGTCCCTATGGCGAATTCGCACGGAATCTGGTGGCGGCATTCGGTGAGGGCGTAAAAGGCAAAAAACGGGAAGAAGTGGAAGATGCCGCAAGGAAATATATAAAATCACATCCCGAGAAAAAGTTCTCCTTCACGGATGGTCTCGTCAAGCTCGTCAAAGAAATGGGTTACACGGCAATCGTCATCTC
>CAZTCK010000038.1:0-7724 GCA_964612625.1 uncultured archaeon
TCCCTTTCACGGAACCACTTGTTATAATTTGTAAAATTTATATATAAGAGGTCGCCTTATATTTTGATTCGGGTGGAAATGTGGATTTCACAGGCTTCTTTACCGCTCCTGAAGTCTTTTCCGCGATAGTCCTCCCTCTCATGATATTCCTTGCAAGAGTCCTCGATGTTACGATGGGGACCCTGAGGATTATTTTTGTCTCAAAGGGCCTCAAAAATCTTGCCCCTCTCATAGGGTTTTTCGAAATTCTCGTATGGCTCCTTGCGATAACGCAGATAATGCAGAATCTCACGAATTTCGTGAACTACATCGCCTATGCAGCGGGATTCGCGGCAGGAACGTACCTCGGCATATGGCTGGAGAGCAGGATTGCCATGGGGTATCTGAGCGTAAGCATACTCACCAAGAAAGACCCAACACCCCTGATAGAGAAGCTCGAGACATCCGGCTACAAGACCACCACCATCCACGCTGAAGGAAGTAAATCGCGCGTTCAGATGGTGTTCACAATAGTCAGAAGGAAGAAACTCCGGACCGTGCTGAACATAATAAGAAATTTTGACCCCTCCTCCTTTTACTCCATAGAAGATGTCAAGTACATGCATGAGATTCACCTTCCTGAATCGAGAAGGTACATGAGAAAAAGGCTGGCATCCGTCATGTCAAGGAGGAAGGGAAAATAAACATCATTCTATAAAAACAGGCCCTGAAGAAAGACTTTCAATCCTTTTCTCCAGGTTCTTAATCCTCTCCTTTATTTCACCAATTTCCGGAAGTTCGCTCACCTTCCCCCATTCCCTTTTCTCAATAGTTCCAACCTCTTTCTTCAGACCCTCCACATCAGAGGCAACACTTGTTATCTGGTCTTCGTTTCGTATTATGGCTTTCTTTATCTCGTTCAGTTCCTTCTCTATCTCCTCCGTTATAAGTTTCTGGTCTGTCTTCACCCTTTTCTCCAGGATTCCTTTCTCAACCTCATCTTTCGTGACGAAGTCTCCCATCTTCGAAAGTATCCTGTCTATATCCTTTCTCATCTTTTCAAGGTCTGCGGTCTTTGTAGTCTTCGGAGGCGGCGGAAGCTCCGGGAGTTTTATGGGCTTCAGCCTGTTCATCTTTTCCAGCTTCCTCCCGAGCGCCTCAACCTTCTGCTCCAGCGCAAGCATTTTCCTTCGCATCTCATGGTCAGGGGGTATGGCCACCCTCTTCCTGCCTCCAAGAAGCTTTTTCAGCTCATTCATGAACTTCCTGTTCTCCTCCAGCTCTTTCCTGATATCTTCCCCCGAAATCAGGGATTTCAGCCTCTCTATGCTCGCCCTGTTCGCTTCCACAATTCTCATGAGTTTCTCCGAGTCTCCCTTCCCGAACTTCTCATTTAACTCTTCAAGCTTTGTGAAGAGCTCTTTTCTAAGGGAGTCTATCTCATCCTTTGCCTCTTCTTCCGGTCTCTCTTCTTTTAGTTTCCTTATTTCGGATTCGAGATTGTCTATCTCACTGCGGAGGGTTTCGAGTTCTCCGTGAGCCTCAGGCGGTACGCCCGAAAAGGATGAGCCCAGTCTCGCCTTCAGACTTTCGACAAGTTTTCTGTTCTCGTTTACCATCTTCTTCACGGAACCCAGGTCCGGTATTTTTCCCCCCGCCTTTATCATGTTTTTCAGTTCCTCAATTGTCTTTCTGTTCTCCTCTATGGCATCCCTGAGACTCGTGATGTCTATCGGGGGCGAGGAAATTTTCCCCCTTTCCATTTCCTCCCTTACCTTTCTTATCTCATCCCTTATCTTCTCTATCTCTTTCGCGGGAGGAGGGGTTTCCATAATCCTCGAGCGGAGAAACTTCACCTCTTCCACGGTTTGCTTCCATTTCCTGAAAGTTTCCACGTCTCTTGCGATTTTCTCGAGCTCTATGATTTTCTCCTCTATCTCCGGCGGGACAGGGGAAGGAGAAGACAGCTTTATCCTTTCTATTTCGTTTTTCAGGTTGATTATGTCGAGCTGGGTTATGTTCTGAAGGTCTTCGAGAGCCGAGATTCTCTCCATAACACCCTTCCATTTATCTTCGGAGTTCTTCTCGTCTCTCATTCTGCTCACAATAAAATATTAACGGGCGTAATATAAATTTTAGGAAGTCAGAGTTCCACTGAAGGCGAAATCTTCGGACAGACCTCGTTTATCACTTTCACCTCTATCAGCGACCATGTGTCATTTATGTTGGCAACGTCCGCCTCGAGTATCCAGTCATAACCGGGTTTCAGGGGATTTGTCTTTGTTCTCTGCGTTTCTGCCGTAACATTGACTTCGGGGTAGATTATCAGCTTCGTTCCTTCAGGGGTCTGCATAAGGAGTTCGAATGAGAAATTGTAAAGATTCTGCGAACCGGTGTTTATTATCTTCGCACTGACGGTTCCGTTCGTCCCGTTGAAGTTCCATGCAACGCCTGAATTTCCGTAATCGCTGTCGAAAACGTATGCGGTCTGCCTGCATATGAGGTCCTGCTCCACGTTCGTACCTGCGCTGTCAGAGGCGCGCGTGGCGATCTTCAGGGCCCATGGTCCTATAACGGCTGCCATCAGGATAACAATGGCTATCAGAAGGACAGTTGATATGAGCGGAGATACACCTTTCATTCACTCACCCTTTATTATCAGGAAATCAGTTCCTGATTCAAGTATGAACTTCACAGAGTACGTTATTCCGTAGTCGGATTCCATGTACGCTGTCACCTCCCCGTACGGAAGATGCTGCCCGGAACGTGAGAGAGCCGTGTAACCCTCCCCTGTGGAGGATGTTTTGTTGTTATCCAGAGTTATCTCCAGATACTCCAGCGGCATAACCTGTCCTGTGTCTTTCTGGTAAACCGAAATCAAAACATCCGACATGTTGTAACGGGTTTTGTTCCGGGCGGAGCCGATCTTCTTAAGACAAACCCTGAGATGTTCATTCTCGAGCACGAACGCCTCCTGCCCCCGGCAGTATGACTCATACGCCTTTGTATCAAGGTTCGAGCCTATTATGAGATTCCCCATTATCTGAAACGTCCTCGGCGATATTATGGGAGCAGCGCATTCGTATGTCCAGTATATGGTGTCATTCCCCCCGTCCACATAGAGTTCGCCGTCTCTTATATTCAGATTCACGGTCCTCCTCGAACCTTCCCCTTCCGAGGCAACGGTTTGTATAACGTCATCAAACTTCAGGAGTGATGTTTTCATCTTCTCGAGGGTGGTTGCGCACTGGATTTTCTCTATTACCGGAACTGCTGTCCAGTAAACGATAGCCGTTGCTGTAATAAGAAATGCCGTGAACAGTACGCCCGATATCAAGCTTATGCCCTTCACGCCTTTACCTCCCCTGCCAGTCTGTCATCCCCCTTCCTCATGTCCAAAATCAAATAGAGGTTTGCCTTGTACTTCTCTAATAATACATTCTTTTCCGTGGTATTAAAGCTTAAGCGGAGTTCGAATTCGGAGGGCGGGGACAGGAAGAGCGAGGAGTTTGTTTCCCCCTCACCAACATTTATGCTTTTCCCTTCTCCCGCAATGCTGAGATTTACAGCAACGGGATAACCGAGGAAATTCCCTGCGGTTACGTTAAGATTGCCGTTCACATTCTCCGTTATAACCCAGAGAATACGCGTTTCAAACCCCCTCCTTCCGGTTACGTTCATCACAAAGTTCGTGAAATTGACAAGTGTATTTGCAGGAGAGGAGATGTTCATTCCGAAGTTGAATGCCCTCGGATACTCGTCTTTTATGTTTCCGAAGAGCCGAACAATTCCCTCATCCTGCGGGCCTGCGTATGAGGGATAGATGTATGCCGAAATGCCTATGTAAAACAGAAGAATCAGGAGGAGTGCCCCCACCAGGAAAAACTGCCCTCTCATCTCACCACCATATGAAAAGCCTCACCTCACATGGCTTGTAACCGTCACAGCCTGAAATTATGTAAACGGAGGCGGCCACATTCTCCGAATCCGGATACTGCCCTCTGCACGTCTCTCCCTGGCAGCATATCATAACGGAGTGATTATAACCCGGGAGTTTGATTTTCCCGTTCAGGGATTCGTAATCGCCTGAAACCGCATAAGCCCTGAGCTCGCCTCTGTTATCAAGTTCTTTCAGTATTTCGTATCCGAGTGAACCGAGATTTACATCTTCGGTTTTCGAGAAATACACGCTTCCCGCTGCGAGGAGAAAACCCATGAGCAGGATGACAGCCAGAACACTTTCGAGTGTTCTCCAGAAACCTCTCATTTCATCACCACACCGCAATTGTTATATTTGCAGACCCGAACGTTTCAAACACGGGCATGCGAAATTTCTTCACCACCACATCTACTCCTCCCGAAGGGATGGATTTCCCGTACACTGTCTCTCCCTCTGCTGTCTCAATCTCCACCCGGAAATCCTCGTTAAGCCCGGCCGCGCTTCTGAATGCCTCGTAATCCATATCCGTCATTTCAGAGACCCTGGAAAGGGACAGCATTTCTCTTCTCTCAAGTGCCCATGGAATCGTGAGGTTGGAGGAAGAGACGGGAAATGAACCTGTGCAGTTCATGGTTTCGTTCATATTTGCTACCAGAATCCTGAAGTAGTTCTCCCCCGCGGACAGGTCCGCCTGCCAGTAAAGGGTGTTGCCCGAAATTCTGCAGGGAAGCCGCGTGCTTCCGGAGAAAACCCTTGTGGTGTTTTTTTCTCCGTGATACCAGACCGACTCCGCCCTCATGACCCCGCCGCTTGCAGGGGAGGGGGAATCGTACCTCACGGGAATTTCGTAGACATCCACTGAGAGAAAATCCGTTATCTTCCCTGCCTCGGTTTCGGCCGCGATTTCAAACCGGTTCTCCGCATCACCGAAAATCATGATGTAATACGAAAACGCCCATCCAACGAACACGAGGAATACCAATATCCCCACTATAAAGTCGATTTCCATAATTAATAGATGTGCGGGAGTGAATAAATATATCGGTATAACGGTGTTATATCCTTAATCTCACCCGATTTCAACCATAAACATTTAAATACCAGTTCCATAAAATTAAACAAAAACAAACATATAGAAACGAATTTTAGGTTGGAGGTGTGTAAATGGCGAAAAGAAAGGCAGCAAAGAAATATTATATCATGAAGAAAGGCAACAAAGTTTCAGTGTTTACAGGAAGGTCCCCGAGACAGGCTGCTCTGAAGGCTGCGGCCAGGGGATACAAGGACATCAAACTGAGGGAAAGGGGCAGGAGAAACAAAGACGGAACGTACACAATCCACGTTTTTAAGGGTGAAGTTAAGGTTGTGGATGCCCCTGAAAAGAGACCGGCATGGTTGCCAGCAAGAATCAAGAAGGCATTTGTCCGAAAAGTTGGAATAGAAAAGGTCAGGAAAATTTAATTCCTTTTCGAGGCCTCTTCTTTTCTTGAGGCCTTTAATATTTTTATTTTTTCAGGGTTTTCTTCACCAGCAAATTCCCTCGAACCCCGAAACTTTGTTTCTGTCAAGAACTTTTCTCCCCTCAATAATAACATTCCCTTTCATCCCTTCAAAATCCTTTGCTTCGAGGCGCTTGAACTCCTCCCAGTCCGTCAAAATCAGACACGCATCACTTCCCTCTATCGCTTCCTTCGCGCCCTTTGCATATTCTATGTCCGGGAAGAGCTTCTTCATATTCTCCATCGCCTTCGGGTCGTACGCTTTAACCTTTGCCCCGCGCTCGAGGAGTTTCGAGATTATGGAAATGGAGGACGCCTCGCGGATATCGTCAGAATCCGGTTTAAAGGCGAGACCGAGAACACACACAGTTTTCCCTTTCAAATCCCCGAGTTTTTCCTCGAGATGCCCGACCATTGAAACTTTCTGGCGTTTGTTCAGCGAGTGAACCTCCTGGAGCAGTTTCGGTTCATACCCGAGGTCCTTCGCCTTGTTTATAAGGGCTTCCACATCTTTCGGGAAACACGAGCCCCCGTAACCGCAGCCGGCATTCAGGAAACTCGGGGAAATCCTGTGATCTAAACCGACACCTTTCATGACCTCGTAAACATCTATCCCCAGACGTTTGCATATATTTCCTATTTCGTTCGCGAACGAAATTTTCGTTGCGAGGAACGCGTTGCTCGCGTACTTTATCATTTCCGCTGTTTTCAGATCCGTCCTCAGAACAGGAGCTTTGAAATTCCCGTAAACCTTCTCCGCGGTATCCCCGGATTTTTTGTCAATGGAACCTATCACAATCCTGTCCGGGTTGAGAAAATCCTCCAGCGCTTTTCCCTCCCTGAGGAATTCGGGATTCATACACACCCCGATTTCGTTTGGTCCCTTTCCGGAAAACTTCTTGAGGTTCGGTATCACGACGCTTTCAGTTGTCCCCGGAACCACCGTCGATTTCACAACAACCACATGATATCCACCCTTGGTTTTTAACGCCTCACCTATCGCTTTCGCTGCGCTTTCTATATATGTCAGGTCGATCGACCCGTCCTCTCTCGAGGGCGTCCCGACACAGATAAAACTCACATCCGTTTTCTCTACCGCGTCCTTCAAATCAGTGGTTGCTTTCAGTTTTCCCTCCTTCAAAACCTTTTTCAGATAATCGTCCAGTTTTGGTTCGTAAATGGGCGGGATTCCGCTGTTTATCTTCTCCACCTTCTTCTCGTCAATGTCCACGCACACAACTTCGTTCCCCTTCACAGCGAAGCCCACGCCTGTGGACAAACCCACATAACCTGTCCCGATAATCGAAATCCTCATGCTACCACTCTGTTATTCCTTTGTTTCATAATTTATAAATTTTTGAACCAGTTACTCACAAGATCTCTGGCAGGGCCGGTCTTGACACCCAACGGATCAGAGTATGTTATGGTTATGCCATCCACCCGGTCTGCATATTTTTCGAAGAAATTGTTGTAGAATTCAACCTCTTCCTGCTCACTGACAACCGTGAACCCTTGAACCGCTTCCATGCCTTCAGGTGTTGCGTCATTCTCCGAGAATATATCCACTTCCCCTATAACAAATCTTGGCACATTGTATTTCTTCTTCAGGCCTTCCGCCCCGGAAATCGCTTCTCCATAAAAGTCAATGCAACCCTCCACATCCCCGTCCCCGCATGGAAGATTTGTGGTGAAGAAATCGTATCCTGTCAGATTGTAATCACCAGACCATGTGTCGAGAACGCCAACACCCACCTTTCCGCTGTAATGCTTCCTCACTTCCCTGAGCAGTTCCTGCGCCAATCTGCCAACCTCTTTGTTTTTGCATTCCCCCTCGCAGTTTTCCGGAATGAAAAATTCATTGTCCAGTTCGCTGTTGAGATTGAAGGCATAGACCTTATATTTCTCACAAAACTTTGCCCAGTCCGTTACGAATTCTCTGTAGTTCTCCAAAAATGCATTCCTGTTGTTTGCCGGCACCGCTTCAGGGCCGCCAACCTCCAGATCGAAAATTACCTGCAACCCGTTTTCGTGAGCGGTTGCTATACCTTTTGCAAAGGTCAGCTCCATGATTTCTCTTGGTTCGTGCCTGTACACATCAAGCGACCCGTCCGGGAGAGGGGAAGCAGAAAAGAAAATCATCATCATATTTCCGTTCATTTTGCCTATTTCTTTTATATCATCGATGTAGTCATCTTCCCAGAAGTTAACGCTATATATTTTCCAGTATTCCGGCTCTTCTTCAGGCGGTTCAACCGTATCCACCCTGCATTTCCCGGGGTTTTCCATGCACCATTCTTTGCAACGGT